>JAOBJL010000005.1 GCA_025728545.1 Candidatus Lightella neohaematopini | reverse complement strand
AATATTTTTAGTTAAAAATATTGTATTATTATTTTTGTTATTATATTATTGTATTATTATTGTGATAATTAGTAACTGTAAGGTATTATAATATGAATAAAGATGATGTTGTTTTATCTGTAAATGATATTGAATTAGAAGTTTATATCAATACTGGTAAAGATATATTGGTTGATTTTTGGGCTGAATGGTGTGGTCCGTGTAGAAATTTTTCTCCAATTTTAGAAAAGGTAGCACATAGTTTTATTTCAAAATTATTATTTTTAAAAGTTAATATTGATCAAAATCAAATACTTACAAATAAGTATAATATTCGTAGTGTACCATCATTAATCTTATTTCGTGATTCTAAATTATTAGTAAGTAAAACTGGTTTTTTATCAGAAGAAGAATTAAGATTATTTATAACAAGTAATTTATTATAGGTTTTTTATTGTTTATTAGTAATATATTTAATCATATCTAGTTAATTTGTCTTTATATTTTGTTTTTAATATGAATCTTACTGAATTAAAAAATACACCAGTATCTGATTTAATAATTCTGGGTGAAAATATGGGATTAGAAAATCTTGCCCGTTTAAGAAAACAAGATATAATTTTTTCTATTCTTAAACAACATGCCAAAAGTGGTGAAGATATTTTTGGTAATGGAGTGTTAGAAATATTACAAGATGGTTTTGGTTTTTTAAGATCTAGTGATAGTTCTTATTTAGCTGGACCAGATGATATTTATGTTTCTCCTAGTCAAATAAGAAGATTTAATTTACGAACTGGAGATACTATATCAGGTAAAATTAGACCTCCAAAAGAAGGAGAGCGTTATTTCGCATTACTAAAAGTTAATATGGTTAATTATGATAAACCAGAAAATGCACGTAATAAAATACTGTTTGAAAATTTAACTCCATTATATGCTAATACTAGATTACGAATGGAGCAAGGTAATGGATCAGTTGAGGATTTAACTGCACGTGTATTAGATTTAGCATCACCAATTGGATTAGGACAAAGAGGTTTAATTGTTGCTCCTCCAAAAGCTGGAAAAACAATGTTATTACAGAATATTTCTCAAAGTATTACTTATAATTATTTAGATTGTGTATTGATGGTATTACTTATTGATGAGAGACCAGAAGAAGTAACCGAAATGCATAGATTAGTTAAAGGTGAAGTTATTGCTTCTACATTTGATGAACCAGCTTCAAGACATGTACAAGTAGCTGAAATGGTAATAGAAAAGGCAAAAAGACTAGTAGAGCATAAAAAAAATGTTGTTATTTTGTTAGATTCTATTACTAGATTAGCTAGAGCATATAATACAATAGTTCCGGCTTCAGGAAAAGTCCTAACTGGAGGAGTCGATGCTAATGCTTTACATAGACCAAAACGTTTTTTTGGAGCAGCTCGTAATATGGAAGAAGGTGGTAGTTTAACTATTATTGCTACTGCATTAATTGATACTGGATCAAAAATGGACGAGGTAATATACGAAGAATTTAAAGGAACTGGTAATATGGAATTACATTTATCAAGAAAAATTGCAGAAAAAAGAGTTTTTCCAGCAATAGATTATAATAGATCAGGTACCCGTAAAGAAGAATTATTAACAACTAAAGAAGAATTACAAAAGATGTGGATTTTAAGAAAAATTATTCATCCTATGAGTGAAATAGATGCTATGGAATTTTTAATTAATAAATTATCTATGACAAAAACTAATAATGAATTTTTTAATATGATGAAACGATCTTAAGGAGTTATACTTAGATATTAAAATTTTACTAATAGTTAAAATCATTTTATTAACTAATATTTTGGTGACTGTAGCTCAGTTGGATAGAGTGCTGGATTGTGGATCCAGTGGTCATGGGTTCGAATCCCATCAGTCACCCTATTATAAGAATAAGAATAATTTTAATTCGGCGAGTAGCGCAGTTTGGTAGCGCAACTGGTTTGGGACCAGTAGGTCAGGGGTTCAAATCCTCTCTCGCCGATTTTTTTATCTATGTAATAAAATTTTATGAGTAAAATTTATTTTACAAAAATGCATAGTTTAGGTAATGATTTTATGATAATTAATAATTTAAATAATAGAATTATTTTATCATTATTAGATATTTGTAGTATTTCTGATAGAAATACTGGAGTTGGATTTGATCAACTATTGTTACTTGAAAGGTCGAACAACTATACTGATGATTTTTATTATCGCATATTTAATAGTAATGGTACTGAAGCTATGCAATGTGGTAATGGTGCATGTTGTTTATCACAATTTTTGTATAAAAATAGATTTACAACTAAACGTAATATTATTATCACAACTAAAAAATCTATAGTATTAGCAAATATTATTGGAATAAATAAAGTAAAATTAAGTATAGGTAAACCTGATTTTTATCCTAGAAATATTTTAGATAAAATCAAACTAAACAAAAGTAATTTGTATTCAATGAAAATTAATCAAAAAAATTTTTTATTTAGTTTAGTATTTATAGGTAATTATCATTGTATTATAAAAGTCAATAATATAAATTCCATTCAAGTTGAAAAAATTGGATTATTAATTAATAAAAGCAAATTATTTAAAAAACAAATAAATATTACTTTTATGCAAGTAATAAGTAATAATTATATTAAATTACGTATATATGAAGTTGGTTGTGGAGAAACATTATCTTGTGGTAGTGCTTCCTGTGCAGCTGTTGCTGTAGGAATACAACATAATTATTTATCAAAACTAGTTAAAGTAGAATTACCAGGAGGAAAATTATTTGTTTCTTGGTCTGATTTATATTATCCTATAATTATGTATAATGAAACTAAATATGTTTATGATGGTGTATTAAATTGTTAATTATAAAATATCTTTAAATAAAAAATATTAATTACTCAATTTATTTTTTAGTGGTTATCAACAAAATTAATTTATTAAAATCATTAAATTACTATCAGCAACAAGCTGTTACCATAAAACATAGTAGCGTGCTTATTCTAGCTGGTGCAGGTAGTGGTAAAACCAAAGTATTAGTACATAGAGCTGCTTGGTTACTTAATAAGTATAAACCAAATAATATTATGATGGTGACTTTTACTAATAAGGCAGCTACTGAATTAAAAAATAAAGTTAATCAATTAGTAGGAACACAATATCATTTTCCATGGATTGGCACATTTCATAGTTTAGCATATAAGATATTACGTATAAATTATAATGAAGCTAGATTACCTAATAATTTTCAGATTATCGATAGTAATGATCAAACTAAATTAATAAAACAAATTATATCTAATAATAATAAATGTTTAAATATTTTACCTAATCAAATTTTACAATTTATAAATAAAAAGAAAGATTGTGGTAGTAGACCAAATATATTAAGTGATAATATTATGGATTGTTTATATAAACAATATCAACAATTATGTGATCGTAATGGATTAGTAGATTTTAATGAATTATTACTACGTAATTATGAATTATTAAATAGTAATCATGAAATTTTAAATAAATATCATAAGCAATTTACTAATATTCTAATTGATGAATTTCAAGATACTAGTTATATTCAATATTTATGGATATGTAAATTAATTACAAATAAAAATAATATTATGGTAGTTGGTGATGATGATCAATCTATATATAGCTGGCGTGGAGCTCAATCGAATAATATGCAAATTTTTCTTCATGACTATCCTAATACTCATATTATAAAATTAGAGGAAAATTATCGTTCTACAAATAATATATTACAGGCAGCAAATTCTCTTATTCAACATAATAATATTAGATTAAAGAAAATATTATGGACAAAAAATAAAAATTATAAAGAAGAACCAATTATAATATATTATGCATTAGATCAATTTGATGAAATAAAATTTATTATAAGACAAATTAAATTAATAGAGAATTCTGGAATATCACTAAATAAATGCGCTGTATTATATCGCAATAATACACAATCAAGATTATTAGAAGATATTTTAGTACAACAAAATATACCATACAATATTTATGGTAATGTTAATTTCTTTAATCGTCAAGAAATTAAAAATGTACTAGCTTATTTACGTTTAATATATAACCATAATGATGATATTTCATATATACGTATTATAAATATTCCTAATCGTAGAATTGGTAAAATGACTATAAATAAAATAAAAGAACTAGCTAATACTAAAAAAATATCTTTTTGGCATGCTAGTAAATTAATTATTAAAAATAATATTTTACCAAGACGTTATAATAATACTATAAATAATTTTTTGTCTTTAATAAGAAGATTATATTTTGATATATGTAAACAACCTATTCATTCACAATTAAATACTATTATGGTAAATACTGGTTTACTAAATATGTATTCTGATAAAGATAAAATTAAGCATTTAAATACTGTTGATAATCTTAAAGAATTATTAAATGCTGCTTATCAATTTGAATTAAATTTCACTGAAAATAAATTATTTTTACTACAATCGTTTTTAACATATACTAATTTAAGTATTAATAAAAATCATAATGAATCATTAAACTTAATGACTATACATGCATCAAAAGGATTAGAATTTTTATATGTATTTATTATAGGTATGGAAGAAGATAATTTTCCTAGTAAACTATCTATAGATATTAATAGGTTAGAAGAAGAACGACGTTTAGCTTATGTTGGTATAACAAGAACAGTAAGTAAACTATTTATGACATATGCTAGTACTAAATTTATTTATGGAAAAAAAATATATTGTCAACCATCTAGATTTATTTATGAAATAAATAATAGTATTTTAAATGTAAAAAGAATATACTACTATAATAGTAATAATTACTAATAAAGATAATTAATTAATACCTAAGAGGTACAAGTTATAATATGCTTAATGCATTTCAGTTAAAAGATAATCGTTTATTAAATTTAGATCATAATATATCTGGTATCTTATTAAATGCAATATGGATTGATTTAATTAATCCTAGTAATAGCGAAAGAAATTATATTCAGCGTGAATTAAATCAAAATTTGACTACCTATTTTGAATTAGAAAATATTGAATCATCAGCAAGATTTTTTGAAGATCAAAATGGATTACATATTCATTCATTTTTTTTCTATAATAAAACTGAGGATCATGCTGGTAACACTACTGTAATTTTTATTATTTGTAATAATAGATTATTTACTATACGTAAAAGAGAATTACCAGTATTTCGTTTATACAAAATTCGTATTAATAGTAATATGTTATTATGCACTAATAATGCTTATGAAATACTATTAAATATTTTTGATATAAAAATAGAACAATTAGCAGATGAAATTGAACATATTTATAGTGACTTAGAATCATTAAGTATAATTATTATGGATGGTCGTTATGATAATAGTTATAATGATGCTTTATCTACTTTAGCTGAATTAGAAGATATTGCTTGGAAAGTTAGATTATGTCTTATGGATACACAGAGAGCATTAAATTTTTTAGTAAAAAAAGCTAAATTACCAACAATACAGTTAGATCAAGCACGTGATATATTACGTGATATTGAATCAATACTTCCTCATAATGAATCATTATTTCAAAAGGTTAATTTTTTATTACAGGCAGCCATGGGTTTTATTAGTATAGAACAAAACAGAATAATTAAAATATTTTCTGTTATGTCAGTAGTATTTTTACCACCAACTTTAGTAGCTTCTAGTTATGGTATGAATTTTGAATTTATGCCTGAATTAAAATGGTATTTTGGTTATCCTGGAGCTATTATATTAATGCTTTTATCCGGATTAGCACCTTATTTTTATTTCAAAAGAAGAAAGTGGTTATAGTAATATTATTTAAATATTATTCTGTCTATTTTATGGTGTTCTTTTTTTACAAGAATTATATTAGCTTTATTTCTACTTGGTAGAATATTGTAAATTAAATTATATTTATTGATATTTTGCCATTTGTAATTACTAATGTAATAAATTTTATGATTTGACATATTATGTCTATAAAGATTTATTAATCTTCCACAATACCATTTCTTAATTAAGGATTCTGGAGCATCTAAATAAATAGAAAAATCAATAATATTTGCAATATTATTATCTTGTAATATATTTAATCCTTCTAATAAAATTACTTGAGGTTTAGGTAAAATTACTTGTTTAACATTAGGTATAATATCATACAATAAATGAGAATATACCGGTATACTAAAAACATTATTTCTTGTTCCAGATATTAAATATTTAATAAATGTTAATAGATTATTATTATCATAAGATTCAGGGAAATCCCTTTCTTTGTATTAGTTTTTTTTTAATTAAAATTTTATTAGAATATAAAAAACTATCAGTAGTTATTAATTCTACTGGGTAACATAACCAGCTATATAATAATATTTTTAATATATTAGCAATCGTACTTTTACCGACTGCTACACTACCAGTAATTCCTATAATATAAGGTGATTGACTATTATTTTGATAACATAATTTTTTTTTAATATTATTACTTAGTATGATGGATAATGGTAAGTATATTCTTATAATATCTGTTACTTTTACATTTAAATTATTACTAATAGCTTTCACTATTCCATAAATAAAATGCTTAGATTTAATAATTTGTTTACTCACTTTAGGTAATGATCTATAATAACACATAAAGTTATATAATTAAGAATTTTATTAAAATATTAGCATAATAATGTTATAATGTTATTAATTATCTTGTCGGTATAGCTTAGTTGGTAGAGCAACTGATTTGTAATCAGTAGGTCGTAGGTTCAAATCCTACTACCGACAATAAATAATTATAATAATATTTTTTTGCGGATATCGTATAATGGTATTACACTAATCTTCCAAGTTAGTTATATGGGTTCAATTCCCATTATCCGCTTTTAATTAATTGCTGATATAGCTTAGTTGGTAGAGCACACCCTTGGTAAGGGTGAGGTCGGCAGTTCAAATCTGCCTATCAGCACAACAAAAAATTTTAAAAAGATGTTAATTATTAATTAATAATCTTAGCATTCTACGAATTGGTTCTGCAGCCCCCCACAATAATTGATCACCAATAGTAAATAAAGTTAAATATTTTTTACCAATATTTAGTTTACGTAATCTACCAACAGCAATATCTAAAGTATTACTTATAATAAGAGGATTTAATTGATTTATAGAAGATTCCTTAGTATTAGGTATAAATTTAATCCATTTATTATGGTTTACTATAATTTGTGTAATATCGTTAACAGTTAAATTTTTCTTTAATTTTACTGTTAAAGCTTGGCTATGACATCTTAAAGTATTTACTCTAACACAAGTACCATCTATTTTAATAGGTGAACAAATAGTATTAATAATCTTATTTATTTCTATTTGACTTTTCCATTCTTCTAAACTTTGTTCTTTTATCTTTTTATTTCCAATCCATGGAATAATATTATAAGCTAGTGGTTGATGATGACATAAAATATTTTTTCTAATACTATATTCTATAGTAGTTAAATTGTTAATAGTTAATTTACTACTATTTGAAATGATATTCAATAATTTTAATTGATTAATTAATTTTAACATATATCTAGCACCACCACCAGAAACAGCTTGGTACGTAGCTACTGATATCCAATCAATTAAATTATTGATAAATAATCCACCTAACGACATTAATAATAAATTAACTGTACAATTACCACTAACAAAATTTTTGATTCCATTATTTAAGTTATGAAGTATTAGTGGTAAATTAATTGGATCTAATACAATAACAGTATCATTTTTCATCCTTAATAAGGATGATGTATCTAACCAATAACCATTCCATTTAGTAGAACGTAATTTATAATATATTTTGTTGGTATAATTACTTCCATGACAATTAATTATAATATCTAATGATCTTAATAAATCTAAATCATAAGCGTTATTAGATAACCAATATTTATTATTCATTACTGGGAGTATTTAATAATTTTTTTGATGTGGATAAAAATATTGGTTCAATAAAATTAAAATCATTTTCTTCTAACATACGATAAATTAATGTTACACCAACCATCCCTCTATAACCAACTAATCCAACTCTTTTCATTTTTTCTGTTAAAAATATTATTGTTTACAATTATTAAATTTTTAAATATAAACTACCTGAATAATAAGCATGCACCACATTATTTGTTTCTATTAATATAGCTCCATATTGATTAATACCTCTATTAATTCCGTATATAAAACTATTACTATAAAAATTATTACACAATAATACTGGATAATTAAAAAATATATCTAATTTTTTCCATAAACTAAAAAAATAATTAAAACCATTTCGTTCAAAAAATAATAAACCATAATATATAGAGTTAATTATTTTTGCAGTCAGTATATTACGATTAATAATAATACCAGCATCAATTAAATTAATCCAATTACCACCTAATTTATATAACAAGCTATTATTACTCATATTTAAGTTTATTCCAATACCTATAATAATATACAAATTATTATTACTAATAATACTTTCTACAAGAATACCTGCTAATTTTTTATTTTTTAAATACAAATCATTAGGCCACTTAATACCAATATTTTTTATACCTAACTTTTTTAATAAATTAACTAATATAATACTAATTACTATACTAATAGTATTAAATAATAGTGGTTTATTTAATAACCAACAAATAGATAAACATAAACTATTACCAAAACTATTTATCCATTTTTTACCATTTCGTCCAATACTATTAGTTTGATACTCTGAAACACAAACATAGCACTTATCATAAATATTACTTAATTTATTTACAAGATATTTATTAGTTGAATTAATTATTGGAATGACTATTAATTTTATTGTTTCTAATTTTAGATAACTTAAAATAATATTTTTATTTAGTAAAGTAAAAGGATTTAATAATTGATAACAATTACTTGGTTTTTTAATAATAAATAAACCTAATTTATTTGCTAAATTTATATAATAATTAATATTTTTAGAAAAAATTAAATAATTTTTTATTTCGTAATAACAATGAACATTACCATCTGATAATATACTAATTAGTTTTATTAATGTATTAACATTATTCATCTTAATATCTTAAGATCTCTAATAATACCATATTTATTAATTAAACAAACTTCTAATTCTAGTAATATAGAAAAATAACTTTTTACTTTTTTTAAAATAAAATTTACTAATTTAATAATATCTTTACTATTAGCATATCCATTGTTGATCAATATTAATGAGTTTTTATTATATACTGATACAGTACCAAATTTATATCCTTGCAAACCACAATATTTTATCAACCAAGCTGCTGATATTATTACTTTATTTTTATCTAAATTATAATATATTATATTAGGAAAATAATTTTTTAATTCTATTAATTTATTGAGATTAACTATCGGATTTTTAAAAAAACTACCAACATTACCAACAAATCTGTAATCTGGTAATTTATATTTACGTATTTTACAGATAGCATCATAAATATTTTTAGGGGTAATTAAATAATTTAATTTATTTAAATTATTAAAATATAATCTAGGTGTCCAAAATTTAGATACTTTTAATCCTAACGAAACAATATAACACTTACTTAATAAGTATCGTTTAAAAATACTACTTCGATAACCAAATTTACAATCATTATTAGTTAATCTAATTTTACAACCATTATTAAAATATATAATATCAACGTAATTACAAAAATCTTTTAATTCTTTACCATAAGCACCAATATTTTGCACTACTGAAGCTCCAACCCTTCCAGGAATCATAGCTAAATTTTCTAAACCAAAAATATTTAATTTTAAACATTTATATACTAACTTACTCCATATTTCTCCAGAATTAGCATGAATATACCAAAAAAATTTATCTTCTCTAAAAGAGATACCATAAATACGATCAAGTAATATTATACCATGATAATTTTCTAAGAATACAACATTACTACCATTACCTAAAATTAATAATCGATAATTGTTTTTTTTTGAATACTTACATAATTTAAATAAATCGTATTCTGTATTTATTACTGTTAGAAATTTTGTTTTTATATTAAGACCAAAGGTGTTAATTAATTTTAATGATATAGTCACAATATTAAAATTATTTACTAAATTTTTTTATTTTAATTATTTTTTTTTACACGTCCTCTAGGGGATTTGAACCCCTGTTACCGCCGTGAAAGAGCGATGTCCTAACCACTAGACGAAGAGGACTA
>JAOBJL010000003.1 GCA_025728545.1 Candidatus Lightella neohaematopini | reverse complement strand
TAACTGATACTAATTGCCCGTGAGAATTTAACCTTATAACACCTAAGTTGTTTTAAATAAACCTGATAACAATAACGCAATAGATCAACCTGAATCCATTCCGAACTCAGAAGTTAAATGTTGTGGTGCCAATGGTAGTGTAGATTAATTCTATGTGAGAGTAGGAAGTTATCAGGTTTAATTTTTTTATATTAAAAAATTTATTATTTTGTCAAAATTAGTTTTTTGTATTTTATTTATTAAATTACGTATTTTTTTAGGGTAGTCATCAATGGTTTGTATATCATTGTAATGTTTAATTAATTTTGTATGATTATTAATATTACTTAATTCTATATTACTATCTTTAAGTATAAGTTTTTGAGGATCATAAATTAGTAATGCATTTTCTAGATCTAATTTCCATGATCTCATATTAAAATTATTACTAGTTAACATATACCATTTATTATCAACCCAAATACCTTTTATATGAAAGGAATTATATTTGTTTTTCCATATCTTAATTATTAAATTACCATAATTAATATAATTTTGTAATTTTATTATAATATTACGAAGATTAATCTCATATAAATATGGTATGATGTGAGTTATATGAAAATTATAATTTTTTTTTGGAACATAAAAATCATTAGCAGTTTTGTCACCAATAATAATTTCTACTGTTATGCCAAGATTTAACATATCAATGATACTATTGAATAGTATATTAGGTATATTAAAATATGGAGTACATAGAATAATTTTTTGTTTAGTAGAGTAAATGAGATGGTAAACAGTTTTATTTAGTAAGCTATATTTACCTAAACCAACTAGTGGGATAATTGATAATTTGTTGTAATTACTAATACCCGGATAATAGTAACTTGCTTTTTTTAAAGTTTTTCTTAATTTATAAATACCGTTAATAGTAACTTTTTTACTGTTAATATTATTTAATCTATTAATTACTTTTGCAGCTAGTAAATATTGTTTAATATAATAAACTAATGTATCAGCTAATAATTTATTTTTGATAATTTTATAACGATCATATCTATAATAATTTAATTTTCTTAAATAAATATTATTAATATTAATTCCACTATAGATAACTTTATCGTCAATAATAAATCCTTTTAAATGAAAAACACCAAAATATTCTTTATTACTAATTGGAACCCCATATATTGGAATTTCTATTCCCGAATTTATTTGTGCCATATAATAATACCAATCAATATTTGTTATTGTATTATTAGTACCAAATCTATTTCTTCTAGCACGATTTAAATCAACTATAATTACTATATCAATATTGTAATAATTTTTCTTAACCTTATATAAGGTATCTAATATTAATCGACCACTACTATCACAGTCAAAATATAATGATACTATATATACTCTATATTTTGCTTTATTAATAGAATATATTAATTCCTTATTAAAATCAGTTGGTGAAAATAATGTTTTAATTTTATCAAATGATTGAGGTATTTTTAATAATTTTGTAAGATATTGTTTATGATAATTATGAATTTTCATAAATTTTTTAATAGAAAAATTCTAATTTTATTTAAGGCTATATAGACATTAAAGTAATTTTGTTAAAATTAATTAATCGAAAAAAAATTAATAAAATATAAATTTTAATATATCTCCATCAATTATAGAATAAGATTTATTATAAAATGAATAAGGTATTTTCTTTAACTCCTTTAATTTATTACTAATTGATATAAATTTATTATAATTTATTACTTTGACTTTAATAAAACCATTATAAAAGTCAGAATGTATTCTATTAGCTGCTATTAGAGCTGTAGTTCCGTCCTTAATAATCCAAGATCTAACTTCTTTATTATTAAATGTAAAGAAAGTAATTATATTTAATAAATTAGATGTTACCATAAATAATTTTATTATATTATATTTACTCAAAATTGTATCATATGTCTTAAAATTTATCTTATCCAATATAGATAACTTAATTATATGACTAATATTTTTTTCTTTTAAAAAATTAATATTTATTATTATATCGTTATTGTAACTAATAATATCTTCTACATTTTGTATATTATTGGTATTATCACAATTAAAAATATAAATCATTGGTTTTAAAGTAATTAAATTTAAACTATTAATAATATTTTTTTCCTCACTATTAAATTTTAATAGTCTTAACATTTTATTATTACTTAAACATGATAATAATTTATTATAAATTACTATAATATTTTTATTAGTAGAATTATTTTTTAATTTACTTAATAAATTTTCACATTTTATTAAATCATAAAGAATTAATTCCGTGTTAATTATATTAATATCTTCTATTGGTGAAATACGATTATATATATGACGAATATTATCTTTTTTAAAATTACGTACTACATGATAAATAACATTAACTTTATTTAATTGATCTAATACTTTTTCTCCTAAACCAATACCGTTAGCAGCATTTTTTACTAAACCAGCAGTATCAATTAGTTGAATTTTATCAAATACTATATTACTTACATTAATGATATTAGCTATTTTATATAAACGTGGATCATATAAATTAGTAATTCCTATATTAGGATTAATCGTACAAAATGGATAATTACCAACTTTAACTTGATTATTAGTTAATATATTAAATAAAGTTGATTTACCAATATTGGGTAGTCCTATAATACCACATTTAATATTCATATTATAAAATATTACTTTTTGGTTAATTGAATTAATTTATTATGTTCAAAAATAAATTTACTAATATTACAACTATTTAAATAAATAATGTGTTTAATATTTTTAATCATTGAGTAAAATGTGTATTTTATTATTTTTAATTCTTTATTAGACATATTAGATAATAAAAAATTAATTACTTTATTTTTATTTCCTGGATGTCCAATACCAATTTTAATTCTATATAAATCATTACTATTAAATGTTAATACAATATTTTTTATACCATTATGACTAACATTATTTATCATTTGTTTAAATTTTATCTTTCCAAGTGGTAAATCTAATTCGTCATGAATAATTAAAATTTCATTTGTTTTAATATTATAAAAATTAGCTACAGCAAATAATGATTTACCATTCATGTTAATATATGTTGTTGGTAATAATAAATATACATTAAAATTATCTATTTTAAATTTACTAATATAACTAAATAACTTTTTATCTTTTTTAAAAGTTAAATTATTATACTTAGCAAAAGTGTAAAGAAACTTGGCTCCAATATTATGTCTATTATTATTATATAATGTTCCATAATTAGATAATCCAATAATTAATTTAATCATTTTATTTTAAACATTTCTGATATTGATTCTTCATTATTAATACGTCTAATAGCTTCTGCTAACATACTAGCTAAAGTTAATGTTTTAATATTAGATAATAATTTTATTGTTGGAGTTAACGGTATTGTATCGCATACAATTAATTCATCAATTACAGAATTTTTAATATTATAATAAGCATTACCAGAAAATACTGGATGTGTAGCATATACAAATATTCTTTTAGCTAAGTGTTTTTTTAAAATATTAGCTGCTTCACATATAGTACTAGCAGTATCAATCATATCATCAATTATTAAACAATCACGATGAGAAACATCACCAATAACATTCATAACTTGAGCTACATTAGCTTTTGATCTTCTTTTATCAATAATAGCAATATCTATATCATTAAGTAACTTAGCTATAGCACGTGCACGAATAACTCCGCCAATATCTGGAGATACAATAATTGGATTATATAATATCTTTGTACGTATATCGTCAATTAACACAATACTACCAAAAACATTATCTACAGGAACTGTAAAAAATCCTTGTATTTGTTCAGTATGTAAATCAACAGTAAGAATACGATCTACACCAACACTAGATAAAAAATCAGCGATAACTTTAGCAGTAATTGGTACTCTAGATGATCTAACTCTTCTATCTTGTCTAGCATAACCAAAATACGGTATTACAGCAGTAATTCTTCTAGCAGAAGCTCTTTTTAAAGCATCAATCATTAAAATTAATTCCATAATATTATCATTAGTAGGTGCACATGTAGATTGAATAATAAAAATATCATCCCCTCTTACATTTTCATTAATTTGTACATTAATTTCACCATCACTAAAACGTCCTATAAATGCATTACTAATATTTAATTTTAAATTAGCAGCAATATAATAAGCTAATTGTATAGTAGCACTTCCAGAAAATAACTTTATTTTAGACATTTAAAATTCCAAACAAATTAACTAATAACTAAATATTTTTTTATTTTTAAAAATACTATGTAATGGTGAAATATTTTTGCTTTTAGCTACAAAACCTTTTGCTTTATTTGGCTTATTAAATAAAATAGAGTAAGCTATTTCTTGATCATTACATTCAGCAAATATACATGATCCAGTTCCTGTTAATCTAGCAGGAACATACTGTGATAACCATGATATATATTTTTTTATTATTGGAAACTTTTTAATTACTATGCTTTCAAAATCATTATAGTATGTTTCAGACAATAATTTTTTATGATTTTTAATTGTAGAATAATTATTACTTTTAATGCAACTAAATATCATAGTGGTAGAAATTTCTATTGGTGGTACAATAACTACATACCATCTTTCTTTTAAAGATACTGGAGTATTTATATCCCCTATACCTTCAATTATAGCTGCATGTCCATAAATAAATAACGGTACATCAGTGCCAATTAATAATCCTATTTTAGCTATATCAAATAATGTTAAATTACAACGCCAAACTTTATTTAAGATTAATAGTACTGTGGCAGCATTAGACGAAGCTCCACCTAATCCGCTACCTATAGGAATAATTTTATTTATTTTAATATGTACTCCAAAATATTTATTTTTAGATTTATTCTTTAAACAAAAATACTTTAATAATTTTGCTGCCTTTATAACTAAATTATTTTGCGAAACTATTTTACTAACATTACTAGATAAACTAATAATATTATTTTTATTTAAAGTTATATCAATTATATCATTATAATTAATAAATTGTATAACTGTTTGTAAATTACAATAACCATTTGTTTTACGACCTGTAATATATAATGATAAATTAATTTTAGCTGGTGATGGTAAACAATAATTATTCATTTTACTATATTATCCAATCATGGATTTTGATTTTTATATTAGTATTTTTACAATATAACTCTACATATTTTGATAATACAATTACATTATTATGATAATAATGATGCTTACTATAAATTATATTCCATACATTATTATTATCATGTAATATAGTTTTGTTTAAGTATCCATACTTATTTAAGGTAAAATACTGATTACCTTTAATTATACCAAGAATTATTTCGTTTAAGTACTTAAAAGGTACATCAATATTAAATAATTGTTTTATAACTATACCTGGTGGTTGTTGATAGCAAAGAATATTATTATTTATAACTAAATTTGTAGTATTATTTATTACATCTAAACATAACTTAATAGTATTAGATTGATTAGTCAAAATAAATTTATAATTATTTTTATTAGTTTGTTGCCAATAAAAGTTAGCACTAATATTATACTCATTTGATATATAAGTAATTACCCCACTTAATTTATAATGTTTAATATTTAATAGTAATTGTTGTTGATGGTTCCAGTTATAATAATATTTATTATTAGCTATTGTCGTTTTATTATTACATGCACTAAATAAACTTAAATATACAATAATTAATAGTTTACTAAAATAACTTATAAAAATTTTATTCATTATTTATTTTACTTATATAAAAATTACTATAATATTAGTTTTTTAGTTAAAAAACTTAAGAATTAACTACATTAATTTTAACATTAATTATATTTTTAACAATAGATTAGTTATGATAATTATGTGTATTAATTTTTAGATTAATTTTTTCTAATTTAGTTATGAATAAAAACTTAATAACAGAGTTACATAATAAAAAACTTAGATTTAATGAAGTTAAAATTTTATTAAGTAAAAAAAGTGTTATTTCTAATAAAAAATTATTTTTATCTCTATCAAAAGAATATAATAAATTAATAAAAATAGTAGAATATTTTAATCAATGGCTAGATATAAATAAAAATATATATAACACAAAAAAATTAATTAATAATATTGAATTAAAAGATTTAGTTACAGAAGAATTACAATTATGTAAAAAAAATAGGTTAATAATAGAAAAAAAAATTGTTGACATTCTTTATTCTAAAGAAAACATTAGTCAATATGGTTGTTTTTTAGAAATTAGAGCTGGTACTGGAGGTAATGAAGCCTCATTATTTGCTAGTGATTTATTGCACATGTATAGTCAATTTAGTAATAGTAAAAACTGGCATATAGAAATAATTAATACTAATTATAATTATTCTGGTGGTTATAAAGAAATTATAATAAGAGTAAATAATAAAGAAGCTTATAATTATCTAATGTTTGAGTCTGGTGGACACAGAGTACAGAGAATACCTATGACAGAATCACAAGGTCGTATACATACTTCTACTTGTACAGTTGCTGTTATGCCTGTTGTTCAAGAATCAAAAATAATTATTAATAATAATGATTTAAGAATTGATAGTTTTAGATCTTCTGGAGCAGGTGGACAACATGTTAATACTACAAATTCTGCTATCAGAATAATACATATACCAACTGGTATAACTGTAGAATGTCAAGATGAACGTTCTCAACATAAAAATAAAGCTAAAGCTATGTCTGTATTAATAGCTAGATTAAATAACTTAAAATTAAAAGAAAAACAAAAAAAAGAAACTCTTATAAGAAGAACTTTATTAGGTAGTGGAGATCGATCTGATAGAATTAGAACTTATAATTTTCCACAACGTCGTGTAACAGATCATAGAATAAATTTCACTTTATATCGTTTAGAAGATATATTTAATGGTAAACTAGATTTAATTATTCAACCATTAATTAATTACTATTCCAATAGATGACTATAAATAATGTTAATTATTGTAATTGGTTAAAATATGCTAGTAATAAATTATTATTAGCTGGTATAAATAATCCTAAATTAGAAGCTGAAATACTTTTATGTCAAGTAACTAACAATAATCGTAGTAAATTAATTTTATTAAAAAGTAATTATCTCACATGTAAACAATACAATAAATTAATGCAATTAGTATTTAGAAGAATTAATAGAGAACCATTAGCCTATATTATAGGATATCATGAATTTTGGTCATTAAAAATTTATGTATCTTGTAATACCATGATTCCTAGAGCGGATACAGAATGTTTGGTAGAACACATTTTAAATTTTTCGTCTAAAAAAAAAACATTAGTATTAGATTTAGGAACTGGTAGTGGAACAATATCTTTAGCTTTAGCAAAAGAAAGACCTAAATGGAAAATTACTAGTACTGATTATTGTATTAAAATATTAAATGTAGCTAAATATAATGCTATAAAATTAAAATTATATAATATTAAGTTTATTCTTAGTAATTGGTTTAATAATATTACATTTAATAATTATGATATTATTATTAGTAATCCTCCATATTTAAAAAACCATGATTGGTATAATGCACAACCAGAATTATATTTTGAACCTAAAACAGCATTTTTAGCTGGTTATAATGGACTAATATATTTAAAATTAATTTGTTATCAATCAAAAAAATTTTTATCTTATAATGGATGGTTATTGTTAGAACATGATTATCGACAAGGTAATTTTGTAAGAAACATGTTAAAAGAAACTGGATTTAAAAATATAGGTACTGGTTACGATTACAGTAATCGTGAAAGGTTTAGCTTTGGTCAATTATTATAGAAAATATTTAATTAATTAATTTAATAGTATTTATGCGTAACATTATACTAAAAATAAAAAACATAAAAATATCTAATAACTTACCATTTGTTTTATTTGGTGGATTAAATGTATTAGAATCCAGAGATATAGCTATGCATGTATGTGAATATTATAAAAATATTACTGATGATCTTGGTATTCCTTATATATTTAAAGCATCTTTTGATAAAGCTAATCGAACTTCAATTTATTCATATAGAGGTTTATCTTTAGATCATAGTATAAATATTTTTAATGAATTAAGAAATCAGTTTGACGTACCTATTATGACAGATGTGCATGAAAAGTATCAAGTTGATATCATCAAATCTGTAGTTGATATTATTCAATTACCAGCTTTTTTAGCCAGACAAACTGATCTTATTCATGCTATAGCTAAAACTAAAAAGGTAGTTAATGTTAAAAAACCACAATTTATTAGTCCACATCAAGTAATTCATATAGTAGATAAGTTTCGTAATTTTGGTAATAATAATATTATTATTTGTGAAAGAGGAACTACTTTTGGTTATAATAATTTAGTAGTTGACATGTTAGGATTTTCTATTATGAAAAACATCTCTGATGGTTGTCCTGTGATTTTTGATGTTACACATTCATTGCAATGTCGTAATAATCCATATAATTCAGTTTCTGAAGGAAGAAGTAAACAAACAAATGAATTAGCTAGATCTGGTATTGCTGTAGGAATAGCTGGATTATTTATTGAATCACATCCAAATCCAGATAAAGCAAAATGCGACGGTATGTCTGCATTACCACTTAAACAATTAAAAAATTTATTATACCAAATTAAATCTATAGATGATATGATAAAATCATTTTAAAGTTAGTATAATAAAATTGTAATTAAATATATAATAAATAGAGTTAGATGTGTTGCTCCATTTAAAATATTAGTTCTGCCGGTAGATAATGATACTTGACAAACTACTAAAGTAGTTAGTAAAGCTATACATTGTGGTAACGTTAAACTAAAAAATATTTGTTGTTTTGTAATAAATGATAATACAATTACTGTTGGTACAGTTAACGATATTGTTGCAAGAACAGAACCAAATAATAAATTCATAGCTCTTTGTGCTTGATTATTTAGTACTGCACGTATTGCTCCTAAACCTTCAGGAGACAAAGTTAATAATGCTATTAAAAATCCAGCAATTTGTTTTGGAGCATTAATTACTATTAATAATTTATTTAATGAACTAGCATTAACTTTAACGGTAATAATTACAAATAACAAATGTATAATTAACCAAAAGCTATGCCATAATGATGTATGTATAGATTGAATATAATTATCAACATCTTCATGTTCATAAATAAACCAACTTTGATGAGTATGTGTTTGTATTAATAAAAATACCCCATACATTATTATACATAATGTACCTATAATAATAGTTTGTATAGTATTAAAATTACCATTTGGTAATGTAGAGGGAAAAATTAAAACTATAATAGATAATAATATAATTGCCATTAAATATTGTTTAATACCAGCTAAATTTAATGATTGAGTATCAAATTTTCTACCACCTAATAAAAGTGATAATCCAACTAATCCATTTGTTACAATCATAATAACTGAATATAAAGTATCACGCATTAATGTAGATAAGTTATGATTATTGCTATTTGTAATCATTAAAGCTGATATTAAGCTTGCTTCTAAAATAACTACCGATAATGTCAAAATTAAAGAACCAAATGGTTCACCAAATCTATGAGCAAGAACATCTGCATGACGTACAGTATTAAAAGTATTAATAATAATAGATAATACAGTAACTAAGTTACTTATAACTAGTACTATAATTGAATAATAATAATTACAGATATATAATACTATTAAAGTTACTATAGAAGTGATTACACAATACAATTTATTATTAACATTCATATCTAATACATTAATTTAAATAACAATTAAATTATTTAACAATATTTTTAAAAATTATTAAAATATAATTTTATTTTTAATCAAAAAAAAAATTAATGATTACTAACTTAATTTTTAATAAAAAAGTAATTATAAATATTAATATTATTAACCTTATAATTATTATCTATATTAGATAAATTATATTTTTTAATAATTTTATTTTTTCATAGGATAAATTTGATAATAAAAAATGGAGCTGGCGGGATTCGAACCCGCGTCCAAATTTATAATATCTACTAATAGTACTACATGTTTAGTTCATTTTTTTTAAAGTTAAGCTAATATGAACAAATTAACATTAACAAATAACTTGAACAACTAACAATATTTTACTGTCAAGTCCAATAAAATATTTATACCCTAGAATATAACAATACTAATACCTCTTATCTAGGAATAAGAAGTACCAAATAAACCATATACTTTAACAATACTAAGCAGCCAAAGCAATTGGTTCAGATTTACTATTTGCATTTAATAATTTAAGGTTTTTACGAGGTTACCTAATCCTCGACATGAACCATTAGTTATTATAATTTGTCAAATCCATAAACAGCCCCCTAGTAAGGATAATACTAATAATAATTAACAATATTTTCAATATTTTTTTACATAAATTTTTTAATATTTCTATTTTTTGTTATTATCCATTCTCTACGTTTTATATCCATCCTTTTATCATAACTTTTTTTACCTTTTACTACACCAATTTTTATTTTTACTAAATGTTTTTTCCAAAATATTACTAATGGTATTATAGTATATCCTTTTTGCTTAATATAACTAGATAAAAGATATAATTCATATTTTTTTAATAATAATTTTCTATTTCTTTTTATATCAATCAAACTAATATTTGAAGTTATTAGTGGTTGAAATTCTGAATTAATTAAATATGCTTCTTTATCTATTATTGTTACATAACTATACTTAATATTTATTTTATTTTTTTTTAATGATTTAATTTCCCAACCGTAAAGAATAATTCCAGCATTAATTTCTTTATATACAACATAGTTAATAGAAATATTATTTTTTATACAAATTATATTATTTTTATTTACTTTCATCATTTTTTAAATAAACTAAATACTATACGACTAAAATAATACTATTTTATTATAAAATCTGTCACTATATTTCCATTAAATTTAATTACTAAAGTTTTTTGAATAATTAATAATCTATCTTGATATTCCTTTCTGTAAATATATAACCAAATATTTTTATTTTTAGTATTATTTAATAATGGAGCTCCAAATAACATTAAAATTTCTTTTTTTGTCATACCTAACCTAATTAAATTAAAATTATTAATATAATTACCATAAATAATATTCTGTGATTTTAATATTTTATTAAAAAAAAACAACCACTATTAAATAGTATAAAAAAGCTTATTAATAATAATTTAATATATTTTTTTTTCATTTTTTATTTAAAAATAAGTAATTATATATATCTACTAATAATATTAATATTTACTAAAATTTCTATAGTTTTTTAACCAAAATAATTTTTTTCTTAATAAATTAAAATAATTATATTTTATTGGATGTATTAAGTTAAAATATCTGTTACTACTACATATATAAATACTTTTCTCTTTATTTAGTATAAAATCTATTTGATTATCAAAACTAATTTTTATATCATTGCTATTTTTAGAAAATAATAATTTTACAATACTAGTATTATTAATAATTATTGGTCTAGATGATAGTGTATGAGGAAATAATGGTAATAACATGATAGCTTTAACTAGTGGTGTAATAATTGGCCCACCTACTGATAATGAATAAGCTGTAGATCCAGTTGGAGTAGAAATTATTAAACCATCAGCATAATTTAAAAAAGCAAATTTATTATCGATATATACACTGATATTTATCATAGATCTAACGTTATTAGATTGCAATAAAATTTCATTAATTGCATTACTAATTATTTTCTTTTTTCCATTAATAATGTAATATGCTTCTAATAGTAATCTTTTTTCAGCAATATAATTACCAGATAGTATCTCAGATAGTTGTTTTAATAATGAATTATAATTTATATCAGTTAAAAATCCTAAATTACCACAATTTATACCTATAATTTTAATTCTATAATATGCTAAATCTCGTATAGCACCAAGCATATTACCATCACCACCAATAACAATAGCTAAATCTGCTTGTTTTCCTATATAATTAATGTTACCATTATTTATTTTATTAATAGATAAATTATTAATAATTCTATTATCTACTATAATTTTATATCCATTTTTATTTAACCAATAACATAATTTTCTACATACAAAAAGAATTTTCTTATAACAAGAATAACCAATGATACCTATTGTATTAAAATTATTGATCATAATAACTATACACCTTTGTTATTTATATGTATTAATATAATTTACTTGAAATATTTATTATTAATCCCCATTAATACTTTTAATTATTATATTTTACTAAATAATGGAGAACTAATGGAAATTAGTAAAGAACAAAGTATTTGCGATCAGAAAGATTTAGAAAGTCAAGAAAATAACAATAATCAAGAATTTTCAAATAATTCTAATTTAGAACAATCTACTAAATTGGATGTTAGAGATCAACGTATAAATGAATTAGAATTAGCTATTATTGAATTAAAACAAAAAGAGCGTGATTATATATTAAGAGCAAAAGCTGAAGTTGAAAATATTCGCCGACGTAGTATACAAGATATTGAGAAAGCTCATAAATTTGCCTTAGAAAATTTTATGATTGAATTATTACCAGTAATTGATAATCTTGAAAGAGCATTAATAACTATAGATAAAGATGATACATTAGCTTCTACAAAAAAAGGGGTTGAATTAACTTTACAATCTTTAATTAGTGTTATGCGTAAATTTGGATTAGATCTTATAGAAGAAAATTTAGTTCAATTTGATCCATCTATACATCAGGCTATTAATATAGATAAGTCTGGTAAATATGAACCAAATCAAGTAATTTGTATAATACAGAAAGGTTATACTTTAAATAAAAGATTAATAAGACCTGCTATAGTTACAGTATCTAGATAGTTTTAATATATTAGCCAATTTATTGGTTTACTACTTTTTTTAATAAGGATATTATTAGCTATATTAAAATGTCTACAACCAAAAAATCCGTAATTTGCAGAATAGGGTGATGGATGTGATGCTGTTAATATGAAGTGTTTATTTTTATTTATATATTTAATTTTTTTCTTAGCAAAATTACCCCATAACAAAAATATTAATCCATAATGATAATAATTTAACATTTTTATAATTTTATTAGTGAAAATTTCCCATCCTATTTTAGAATGGGATAGTGGTTTATTTTCTTCTACTGTAAGTATAGAATTAAGTAGTAATACTCCTTGTTTAGCCCAACTATATAAATGACCATGATTTGGAATAGTAAAATTATTAATATTATTTTTTAACTCTTTAAAAATATTAAACAATGATGGTGGAATTTTTACACCCTTATTAACCGAAAATGCTAAACCGTCTGCTTGTTTTGATTTATGATACGGATCTTGTCCAATTATGATAATTTTAGTTTTACTAAACTTCGTTACATTTAACGCATAAAATATTTTATCTTTATCTGGATATATTTTATATCCATTAGATTTTCTATTCTTTATAAATTTTATTATTTTCTTAAAATAATCTTTTTTTAATTCATTTTTTAATAAATTATTCCAATTAACTAAATTAGTCATAAATAAATATATTATCCATTGAATATTCTTATATTGTATATATAATAATGTATAAAGTAAATTTTATTAATAAATAATTCTATATGTTTGAGACTAGTAACATTCGTAATTTTTCTGTTATTGCTCATATTGATCATGGAAAATCAACATTATCTAATTGTTTAATTAAATTTTGTAATAGTCAGAATAATTTAAATAGTATAAATATTATAGATAATATTTATTTAGAACAAGAAAGAGGAATTACAATAAAAGCACAGAGTATTAATTTAAACTATAATTTATCAGGAATTAATTATAAATTAAATTTAATTGATACTCCAGGACATACAGATTTCTCTTACGAAGTGATTCGAGCATTATCAGCTTGTGAAGGGGTATTATTATTAATAGATGCTATACAAGGAATTGAAGCTCAAACTATAAATAATTTCTACATAGCAAGAAATATGAATTTATTTATTATAGTAGTAATAAATAAAATTGATTTGTTAATATCTAAACCTATTAATCTTATTAATCAGATAAAAGATATATTAGATAAAGATTTAATTATTACATATTGTTCTGCAAAAAAATCAATAGGTATTGATAATCTAATAAATAATATAATAAATTTTATTCCTCCACCTAACAATTATTATAATAATAAATTACAAGCAATAGTTATTGATGCTCAATATAATAATTATTTTGGTATTATGTTATTAATCAAGATAAAATCTGGTTTTATTTTAAAAAGAAATAAAATTAGATTAGTTAGCGTTAATAATACATATACTGTAGAAAAAATATGGTTAGTTACACCAAAAATAAAAGAATGTTTAGTATTAAATTGTGGTGAGGTTGGTTGGATTACATGTAACATAAAAAATTTTAAACAACCAATAATTGGTGATATTATTACTGCAGTGAACGTTAGTAATAATATAGTAACTCCATTAAAAAAAATTAATCCACAAATTTTTGTTAGTTTATTTTTATCGAAAAATAGTAATTATACTATTTTAAGTAATGCTTTAAACAGACTGGGTTTAAGCGATGCTTCATTATCATATACACCAGAATTTTCTAATACATTTGGTAATGGATTTAGATGTGGATTTTTAGGATTATTACATATGGATATAATTAAGACTCGTTTAGAACGAGAATACAAATTAGATTTAATTATTACGTTACCAACTGTTAGATATGAAATATTAACTAATAATAATAAAATTATTTATATTGACAAACCTCATCAGTTATTAAATATAAATAAAATTAATGAGTTACGTGAACCAATTGCTGAATGTTTTATAATAACACCAAAAATTTATGTTAATAGAATAATAAAATTATGTATTGAAAAAAGAGGAATACAAGTAAATATTATTTATTTTAATAATCAAGCAAAGATGATTTATCTTATACCATTAACAGAAGTAATATTAGATTTATCCTCAACAATTAAATCTATTTCTCATGGATATGCGTCTTTAAGTTATAATTTTAAGTGTTTTAAGAAATCTAAATTATCATGTGTTAACATTTATATAAATAAGAAGTTATTACCCGAATTATCCATTATATTACATGATAATAATATCAAGTATAAAGCAAATTTAATAATTAACAAATTAGCTAAAATTATACCTAAACATCAATTTAATGTAATTATACAAGCAGTTATAAAAAATAAAGTTATTGCCAGAGCTACTATAAAAAGTTTATATAAAAAAGTAACAGAAAAATGCTATGGTGGTGATGTTAGTAGAAAAAAGAAATTATTAAGTAAGCAAAAATGTGGCAAAAAAAAACTACAAAAATTAGGAAAAATTAATATTCCTAAAAAAGTATTTTTATCATTACTAAAAATTAACTAAAGTGTTGTATCATTTCATAATAGAAGATTATGATTAGTAATATTAATCAATTGTTATTTATAATAATTATAATTATTTTTATAGTTTGGATATTAAATTTTATTTTAATAAAATTAAATAATAGATTTGTAAAAAACAAGTTGATAATTAGTAATTACAGTAATATTTATAATTTAGATATTTTTAATCATATTAGTAAGTTTATTAATTCTACTTTTCCTACATTAATTGTATTTTTACTAATTAGGTTAGTATTAATAGAACCATTTAATATATTATCAGGTTCTATGATTCCAACATTATTACAGGGAGATTTTATACTTGTAGAAAAAATTTCTTATGGTATAAAAAATCCAATATCAAATAATTTTTTTATAAGATTTAATTTACCTAAAAGAGGTGATTTAATTGTATTTTCTTATCCTAATGATAAAAAAACTAAATATATAAAAAGAATAATTGGTATTCCAGGAGATAAAATAATTTATAACTACCTTGATAAGGAAATATCTATTTATCCTAATTATAATAATAAACTTTTAAATAAAAAAGTTATCATTAAATATAGTAACCTAATATTTAGTAATTTTAAACAAGTATTTTGTTTTAAAAAGAATAAAATTATTAGTTATTACACAACAAATAAACTAAATAAACAAGAGCATTATATTAAATTATTAGAAAAAAAAGAATCATTATCTAAATTATCATATAATATATTAATTAATCCAGAACAGTATGATCAGGTAGATTATTATTTTAGGCAAAATAAAAGTAATATATCAGAATGGATAGTACCATATAATAATTATTTTGTAATGGGTGATAATCGTGATAATAGTTTTGATAGTCGTTATTGGGGATTTGTTTCAGAAGATAATATTATTGGTAAAGCTATATTTATATGGTTTAGTTTAAATGAACATAGTAATAACATATTTAATAAAATTAGACTAAATAGATTAGGTATATTAGAATAAAATGAACAAAAATATTAATAACTTACAATATAAGTTAGGATATTACTTCAATAAATTAAATTTATTGATACAAGCTCTTACTCATCGTAGTACTGGTTTATTACATAATGAACGTTTAGAATTTTTAGGTGATGCTGTATTAAATTATATTATTAGTAAAAATATCTATAATAAATTTTTAGATATTAATGAAGGTAGTTTAAGTCAAATTAGATCCATATTAGTTTGTAGTAACACATTGGTAGAAGTAGCTAATGAATTAAAACTAAGTAATTATTTATATCTTGGACTAGGAGAAGTTAAAAATAATGGATCTAATAGAGTATCTATCCTAGAAGATACATTAGAAGCTATTATTGGTAGTATACTAATAGATAGTAATAATATAAATACTGTAGAAAATATTATTTTAAAATTATTTAATAATAAAATTAAAAATATTGATCCATATAATAAAAAAAAAGATTCAAAAACTATGTTACAAGAATATCTTCAAAGTCAACATTTACCATTACCTACTTATAAAGTAATTAAAATATCAGGTAGTGCTCATGAACAAAATTTTATTGTACATTGTCAAACTACTGTGCTAAATAACCCAACTATAGGTAATGGCAGTAGTCGTCGTAAAGCAGAACAGGAAGCAGCAAAACAAACATTAAAATTAATTAATTTGTCTATTTAAAATATTATGAATTATTATGGTATTGTTATTATTATTGGCCGAGTAAACGTAGGTAAATCTACAATATTAAATAAACTTATAAAAAAAAAATTATCAATTATATCTCATAAAATATGTACTACTCAAACCAATATTATTGGTATATATAATAATGATAATTATCAAATAATGTTTATTGATACTCCAGGAATAAATACTAATGTTACTAATATTAATGATATTCGTAAACAATATAATATTATACATACTGTAGATTTAGTTTTACTAATTGTAAGTAATTATTGGACTAAATATGAAGAATTAATTTTAGACTACTTAAAACAAGTAAATAAGTCAACTTTATTAATTATTAATAAAATTGATCTATTTAATAATAAAAATAATTTATTACCATATTTATCTTTTTTAAATAAAAAATATAATTTTAGTAGCATTATTCCAATATGTGCTAAAAGAAAGAATGATGTTAATATATTATTAAAAACTATATATAACTATATACCATGTGGTGAACCTAAATTTCCTAATTATATGATTACTAACCAATCATATAAATTTATTTTATCTGAATTAATACGTGAAAAAATAGTAAAGTTTTTGAATAAGGAATTACCGTATACTACCAAAGTAGAAGTTATTTATATTAATGAATCAAAAAGTATTTATAATATATTTGCAATAATATACGTAAAAAAGATTAGTCAAAAAAAAATTATTATTGGTAATAATGGTTACCTAATTAAAAAAATTAATTCTTATGCTAAAAAAAGTATAGAAATATTTCTAAATAATAAAATAAATTTAATTTTATCAATAAAATTTAAACATTAGGATAATTCATGAAAATAAAACAAAATGCGTTTGTTTTACATCGTTATTTGTATAAAGAAACTAGTTTAATCGTAATTTGTTTTACTGAGTACTATGGTTTAGTAAAATTAGTGGCTAATGGAGCTAGAGCTTCTCGTAGTAATTTTAGAGGTATGTTACAACCATTTATGTTATTAACAATTTATTATGGCGGAAAAGGTAATATAAAAACATTATATAAAGCTGAACAAATTTCTATTACCATACCAATAACTGGTAGAATGATATATGGTGGTTTATATTTTAATGAATTAATATTAAAACTAATAACGTATAATTATGATCATTTAATATGGTTTCATAAGTATCTGTATTTTTTAAAAACTTTAGCTAGAGAAAAGAATTCATTAAAATATATTGTTTGTTGTTTTGAATTATCATTATTAAAATATTTAGGTTGTGATATTAATTTAATGTTTAAATTTAATAATGATTTAAAAAATAAAAGTTTATACAGATATCAAACAAATAACAGTTTTGTAAATACTAACAAATTAGATTATTTTAGTTTTTCATATTATGAATTATTTAATATTGCTAATTATAAATTTAAAGATGATAAAATGTTAAATGTAGCTAGAAGATTTACGAAAATAATATTAACTTATTATTTTGGATTAAAAAATATTAATAGTTACATATTTATAAGTTAAACAAAAAATATTAATATATATTTATATTACCAATTGTATTGGAGATCTATATGGCAGATACATTTTTAAATGTAAATATTGATCATATCGCTACTGTGCGTAACTTAAGAAATACTATATTTCCAGATCCAGTACAGGCTGCATTTATTGCGGAACAGTCTGGAGCTAATGGTATTACTGTTCATTTAAGAGAAGATCATAGACATATTAATGAACGTGATATTAAAATTTTACGTCAAACAGTACAAACTAATTTAAATTTAGAAATTTCAGCAAATGAGATAATGGTAAATTTGGCATGTTTATTAAAACCAGATTATTGTTGTTTAGTGCCAGAACATCATATGAAAATAATAACGAAGCATGGTTTAGATTTAATTAAAGAATATAAAAAAATAGATAAACTAATTAATATTTTACATAATAATGATATTAAAGTTTCTTTATTTATTGATCCATTAATTGAACAAATAGAAACTGCAGCAAAATTAAACACTGACTATATAAAATTAAATACTGGTGCATATACTATATTAAGTAAACAACATAATGATAAATTTTATATTGAGTTAGATAATATTAAGCAAGCTGTATTATTTGCTACATCATTAGGGTTATTAATTCATGCTGGTCATGGTCTTAATTATTATAATATTGCTCCAATTGTTAAGTTAAATCAAATAAAAGTATTACATATTGGTCACTCTATTATTAGTTACGCTATGATTTATGGATTAAAGTATGCTATTAAACATATGTTGCAAATAATTAGAATATTATAAAAAATGCAAATTGTTGGTGTAGGTATAGATATTATAAAAATAAAAAGAATAGAATTCTTATTATTAAGAAAAGGTAATCGTTTTCCCATTAAAATATTACATAAAAATGAATTATTAAAGTATTATAGTAATAATAATCCTATAAGATTTTTAGCTACTAGATTTGCTATTAAAGAAGCAGCACTAAAAGCATTTGGTACTGGTATACACAATGGATTATATTTTAATCAATTTGAAATAATTAATAATAACTATGGTAAACCACTTTTGATGTTGTTTGGACAAGCTAAAATATTCGCGAATAATCTTAGTGTTAATAATATACATGTGTCATTAACAGATGAAAAAAATTATGCTTGTGCTTTAGTAATTTTAGAAAGTAATAATGTTAATAAAAAAAGTTAGACTTAATTAATTATTAATTATTTTTTTAATATAGATGAAAATAATTAAATATAACAATTTATTTTTTAATGACATAAAATGGATGTATTATTGTATATTACTAGCTGAGTATGCTAGAAAACAAGGAGAAGTTCCTGTCGGAGCTGTTTTAGTTTATAATAATAACATGATAGGTATGGGATATAATAATGTTATTAAATTTAATGATCCAACAGCACATGCTGAAATTATTGCTATTCGTCAGGGTAGTAATAAAGTAGGTAATTATCGTCTATTAAATTCTGTATTATATGTGACATTAAAACCATGTTTAATGTGTATAGGTACTATACTTAATGCTAGAATTAAAAAATTAGTTTTTGGAACAGAGTATACTAGTAGTCATATATTAAATAAATTAACTAATATGATTTATAATAATTATTATATTACTAACCTGATAAATTCTGTAAGTAATGTGTTTTCTAAAATTTGTTCTATTCAGTTAAAATACTTTTTTTATTGTAAGAGAAACAAAATTATTAATTTGTTACTTTAATAATAAATAAATTTGGTTAACAACTATTGGTGGTTAAATGTTTAATAATTACTTTATTGATTATAATGACTATTGTTTAGATAAAATTCTAAAATTGGAATTGTCTAGACAAGAAGAATGTATAAATTTAATAGCATCAGAGAATTATGTTAGTAAATTAGTTATGCAGTTACAAGGATCATGCTTAACAAATAAGTATGCTGAAGGCTATCCTAATAAACGTTATTATGGTGGATGTAAATATATTGATATAATAGAAAAATTAGCTATTCATAGAGCTAAGAATTTATTTAATGCAGATTATGCTAATGTACAACCTCATTCTGGATCACAAGCTAATTTTGCTGTTTATTCAGCTTTATTAAAAACAGGAGATACTATTTTAGGCATGAAATTATCACATGGTGGTCATTTAACTCATGGATCAAAAGTAAATTTATCAGGAATAATATATAATGCTATCTTTTATGAATTAGATGACTCAGGAAATATTAATTATTATCAGTTAGAAAAATTAGCTAATAAATATAAACCAAAAATTATTATTGGTGGATTTTCCTCCTATTCAGGTATAATAGATTGGAAAAAAATGAGAATTATTGCTGATCAAGTTAATGCTTATTTATTAGCTGATATAGCTCATGTTGCTGGACTAGTTGTAACTAATTTATACCCTAATCCAATTAATTATGCTCATGTAGTAACTACTACTACTCACAAAACATTAGCAGGACCAAGAGGTGGTTTAATTTTATCAAAAATTGGGGATGATAAATTTTATAAAAAATTAGACCATGGAGTATTTCCTTGTACCCAAGGAGGTCCTCTTATGCATGTTATTGCTGCTAAGGCAGCTGCTTTAAAAGAAGCTATGCAATTATCATTTAAATTATATCAAAAACAAATATTATTAAATACTAAAGCAATGGTAAAAATTTTTATTTTGAATAAGTTTAAAATAGTATCTACTAATATTAGTAATCATTTATTTGTTATTGATTTAACTAATATTAATTTATCAGGTATTGAAGCAACAAAATTATTAGATTCTGTTAATATTACAGTTAATAAAAACGTTATCCCTAATGATAAAAATGGAGTAAATATTACTTCTGGTATAAGAATTGGTACAGCTGCTGTAACTAGAAGGGGTTTTAAAGAAAATGATGTATGTAATATAGCTAATTGGATATGTAAAGTTTTATTAAATGTTGATGATAAAAAACTTTTTTGTGATATAAAAAATAAGGTATTTTCCTTATGTAAGAAGTATCCGATATACAAAAATAGTATATCCGTAAAGTGAATTTATTTATTTATAATTTTTAATATTAGATTAGTAATTTTAGCATTTCCTATTAATAAATTATCAGATTCATAATTATTATTTCCATTATGATCGAAAATTAAATTACCGGACTCAATTGCTAAAAGTATCCCGCTAATGTAATAATTAATATTATTTATCTTATATAAAAATATACCATCTATTCTACCAGCTGCTAAATATGCTAGATCTAATACAGTAGATCCATAACATCTAAGGTCTACTTTAGCCATTATTAATTTTTTAATAAAAGATAATTTTTTATTTATATCATTTATATCTTTAGTTATTAAATTAGTAACAATAATACTATTATTTAATACCTTATTACTATTATTAGTTCTTAGTCTTTTACTATTTAGTTGAGCTCCTTGACCTCTTATTGCAGTAAATAATTCATTATTAATTAACTCATATATTATTGCTATTTCAGTACGTTTATTTACTTGAATAGCAATTGAAATAGTATAATAAGGTAATTTTTTGATTATATTTATATTATTTTCAAAGTTAATAATCCAATTAACATTACCATTATAAACACAATAATTTTTAGTAGTATAAGAATGTTGTGGATAATATTTTTTAATTAAGTTTATTATATACTGTTCTGCTCGTTTATTTAAATCATTTATTATGATCTCATTGTTTTTATAACTATATTTAATATTAACATATTCGTAATTTTTAATTAGTATGCTACCAATTTTTCTAATAATTCTAATAGCTATATTGAGTATAGGATTCATCGATATTATTTATATTATATTTAATGCTAGATATACATTTAGTAATGAAAATTAGCAATTTATTATATATTATACTTACTATTTATTTGAATTATTTTAATTATTAAAAAATAATAAGTTAATTAACTTAACTATTCAACTGTAATTCTTTATTAAGAATTTATAGTTAAATATTATTGTAGTTATATTTAATTTATTTTATGATAAATTAAAATTAGTATATTGAATTGTAGTTAATAACTTGTTATGCATATATAAATACTATAAATAATTACAGTTTAATATTAATTAACTTAATATTATAATCTAGTATAGTGTTAAAATTAACAATAATATACTTAGATGTATTATCTTTTTTAATTAAATTGATATATAAATTATTAGTCATGTGCTAACTTTTTTAATAATGTTAGTAGAAATTAGTAGTGTAATACATTTAGATACTATAAAATAAATAAAAAATTTAATTTTTTAATTATGATTATATTATCTTGTTAAATATTATTAACATATAAATATAATTATTATTTGGTGTTAAAATTTATTATTAGCTAGTATTTATTACTAGGTAATTAAGGATATGTTTATGATATTAGAATATACTCTATCCATTATTAAGCCTAATGCAATTAGTAAGCATGTTATTGGTGATATTATTAAGCGATTTGAAAATAATGAATTATTTGTAGTTGGATTAAAAATGATGAAATTAAATTTTCATCAAGTGTTGTTTATATATAATGAACACAAAGATAAATTATTTTTTAATGATTTATTGAAATTTATGATCTCTAATCCGGTAGTATTATTAATTTTAGAAGGCTATGATGCCATTAATCGTAATAGATTAATTATTGGTCATACTAACCCTGTATATTCAGCTATTGGTACAATTAGAAAAGATTATGCTGATAGTATTACAGAAAATGCAATTCATGGATCTGCTTCAAAAGAAGCAGCTAATAGAGAAATATATTATTTTTTTAAACAAGATGAGATATATAAAAATAATATATCTATTTAAATATCATATTTATATTTAAAACATATAATTTTTAATTCAAATAATTAATGAATAAGTTTTTTAACAAAAGAAGAAAATCTAGTTGTATTTATGTAGGTAATATTCCAGTTGGTAGTGATTATCCAATTTCAGTACAATCTATGACCAATACTAATACTTTTGATGTTAAACAAACAGTTAATCAAATTAATAAATTAAAACTTAATGGAGCAGATATTATTCGTATATCTATTCCAAGTATGGATGCTGCAGAATCATTTAAAAAAATTAGATCTAGTACTAAAAATATACCATTAGTAGCAGATATACATTTTGACTATCGAATTGCTTTAAAAGTAGCAGAATATGGAGTTGATTGTATAAGAATTAACCCAGGTAATATTGGAAATATTAGGAGAATTAAAATGTTAGTAGATTGTGCTAAATATTATAATATTCCTATTAGGATTGGTGTTAATTCTGGTTCATTAGAATATGAATTAAGAAATAAATATAATAAAGTTATTTCTGCAGAAGTATTATTTGAATCAGTTATGCGTCAAGTTAACATTTTTGATAAATTAAATTTTAGTTATTTTAAAGTTAGTGTCAAATCATCTGATGTGTTAACTACTATTAAAGCTTACAAATTAGTTGCCCAATCAATTGATCAACCATTACATATTGGAGTTACTGAAACAGGTACTACTAGAATTGGTATTACTAAATCAGCAATTGGAGTTGGTACATTATTAATGGAAGGTATAGGAGATACTATAAGAGTATCTCTTACTGATGATCCAGTAAATGAAGTAAAAGTAGCATTTGATATTTTAAGATCATTACATTTACGTTATCGGGGTATAAATTTTATTACCTGTCCAACGTGTTGTAGACAGGAATTTAATGTTATTAAAATTGTTAATAATTTGGAAAAAAGATTACAAGATATTACTACACCAATTAATGTTTCTATTATTGGTTGTATAGTTAATGGATTAGGAGAAGCTTTAAGATCAGATATTGGAGTAGTAGGAGGAAAAAAAAATAGTAGTTTATATATTAATGGAATAAGACAACCTAATAAAATAGAAAATAATAATATTGTTAACTATTTAGAATTAATAGTACGTAGCAAAACTAATACATATATAAAATAATTCATATGAAAAGTATTAATTCAGTTAAAGGTATGCATGATCTTTTACCTAAAGATGTTATTGTTTGGCAATATATCGAACATATAATAAAAGATACTTTGTTAAAGTATGGATATAAAGAAATTCGTTTTCCTATAGTTGAGAAAACTAAATTGTTTAATCGAGCTATTGGTCATAATAGTTTAATTGTAAATAAAGAAATGTACAATTTTTATGATCGGAATGGCTGTAGTTTATCATTAAGACCAGAAGGTACTACTAGTTGTGTGAGAGCTATTATTGAACATGGTTTATTATACAATAAGCAAAGATTATGGTATTACGGGCCTATGTTTCGTTATGAAAAACCACAAATGGGTAGACTAAGACAATTTCACCAAATTGGCATAGAAGTATTTGGTTACGCAGATACTTATATTGATATTGAATTAATTTTATTAATCTCTAGAATATGGAAATTATTAGGATTAAGTAAGTATTTATCATTAGAAATTAATTCTATTGGTTGTTTAAAAACACGTAAACTATACTACAAAGAATTAATTACATTTTTCCAAAACAATAAGTTATTAAAAAATACTAATAATAATATTATTAATAATCCTATGAGATTATTAGAAAAATACAAAACTTTATCAACATTAAAGAAAGTACCACTTATTACAAATTATTTAGATAATAAATCTTATAATAGATTTTTGAATTTACAAAAATATTTAAACAATATGAATGTATCTTATAATATTAATCCATATTTAGTTAGAGGATTAGATTATTATAATGATACAATATTTGAATGGACTACCAGTAATTTAGGAGCACAAAATGCTATTTGTGGTGGTGGTAGATATGATTTATTAGTTAATAGTTTTAATTGTAATCATTCTATTCCTGCTATTGGATGCGCAATTGGTTTAGAACGTTTAATTATTTTAATTAATAAAAATAATATATTATTAAATAATAAATTCTTAATTGATGTTTTTTTAGTAAATGTAGATAATAAATTAAAAAGTTTAACAGTTAGTCTATCTGAATATTTACGAGATTCAATACCATCGTTAAAATTAGTTGTTGACTTCTATTGTAACAAAATAAGTAAATATCGTAAACAAGCTTATCAATTAAAAGCTAAGACATTAATAATTATTGGAGATAATATGTTGTTATCTGATCAATTAATATTAGAAAACTTAGTTAATAATAAGAAAGAAATAATAAAAAAATCTAATATTTTATCTAAACTATTATTAATATTATTTGATAATAATTAATATTTTAATATTAATATATTAAACTAGAGTATTTTATTTATATACTAATAATAATCAAATATAATAAAAAAATTTATGTATATGAATAAATTATTTTATGCTTTTATATTAATAATTAGTATATTAACATTTAATAGTTGTATGGTTACTAATAGATATAATAAATCATATTTAACTAGTAATTATAATTATTCAATTAAATGGAAAATAATTTTTCACCATAAAAAAAATTTTTTAGATATTATTAATAATAATAAATATATTGTTATAGCTAAAAATAATGGAGTTATTCAAGTACTAGATATTAATTATGGTAAAGAAATTTGGAAAAAAAATTTTTTTTATTGTATACATCATAAATTATTTAATAATCTAAAATTAACTAAAGTATATTTAATTAATAATAATATTTATTTACTTACCAATCAGGCAGAAATTTATGCAATTAATATAAATCATGGTGTTTTAATATGGCATACTGTAATCGTTATGCCTATTATATCTTACTTGTTATTAGCTAATCATTTACTAATAGTATGTAGCAATAATACATTACAAGCTATTAATGAAAATAATGGTACTACTAAATGGGTAACAAGTTTTTATAATCATGTAATATTATTAAATAATGATACTATTGCTCCAATAACGTTTTTTGGAATAATTGTTATTTTTAGTAATAATGGTATTATTATTGCTATATCGTTAGATCAAGGTAATATAATTTGGCAAAGATATACTATGGTAACTACAAATAAAGTGGTTAATACATTTTATGATCAAATTAAACCAATAATTGTAAATAATATAATCTATAGTATTGATATAAATAATAATTTAATAGCATTGAATTTGTATTCTGGAAAAATATTATGGTTTATTAAAATTTGTGTAGTAAGTAACTTGTTATATTATAATAATTATATTTATTGTATTGATAATCAATATAACTTAATATCTGTAAATATATTTACTGGTAATATTATTTGGTTGCAAAAAAAGATATATTTACATAACGTAATAGTATTTTTGATGTATAAACATTTTTTATTAATTAGTAATTGTTATGGTAATATTTATATTTTTAATATACTTAAAAGTAATATGATTTACTATGCACAAATAAAAAATTTGAATATTAATAAAATGTTTCTAATTAAAAAAAGTAACTTTCTTATATTATCTAATAATCAAATAATAAATATTGTTATTAATTTTAAATATTAAAATAATTATAAAACTTTAATTTGTATTAATTATGATAACTTTGGTAGGACGAAATAATGTTGGGAAATCTACATTGTTTAATGTTTTAATAAATAAAAAATTATCATTAGTTAACAACTATCCAGGTTTTACTAGTGATTATATTTATGGTTATACTAAAATTAATAATATTACTATTACAGTAGTAGATACTGGTGGTATATATAGTACCACTAATAGTAGTAGTTTAGAATATAAAATTACACAACAATCTATATTTTTATTAAAACGTACTACAGTAATATTATTTCTTGTTGATGGAACAGTAGAAATAACTAATGATGATACTTATATTGCTAAAATAATTAAATCTCTTAAAAAAGAAGTTATAATAGTAGTTAATAAAATTGATATTACTAGTGATATTATAACAAATAAATTTTACTCTTTAGGAGTAAGTAGTTTACTATGTAAAGTATCTGCCATTAATAAGAATATAAATCAGTTATTATCAATATTAGAATTAATAATTAATAAATATAAAAATAAATTAACATCATGTTTAAATATTAATAGTAGTATTAATAAAATTAAAGTATTTATTTTTGGACAACCTAATGTTGGTAAATCTACGTTAGTAAATAAGTTATTAAATAAACATCGTGTATTAGTTTCTAATATTCCTGGAACAACAAGAAATAATATTACTAGTGATATTATTTATAATGGTTTTAATTATGAAATCACTGATAGTGTAGGAATAAATAAAAATTATCTTCTTCTTAAAAATAAGAAATCATTAGTTACTGATATTAGTAAAACTATATTTAATACGATTAAATATACAAATGTAACATTGCATATTATATGTCTAGTAGATAAAAAAATTAGTCATTATGATTTATCTTTAGTTAAATTAATAGTAAAAAAAAATATACCAATAATAATTATTATTAATAAATGTGATATTTATAATGATTTAGACGAAATTAAATTTAATGTTACTAATCAATTAAATTTTGTTAAATTTATTAAAATTTTATTTATTTCTGCATTGTATAATCAGAACTTTGATAGTTTATTCAAACTTATTAATAAAATTAATAAAATGAATAGTTTAGTATTTAAAACCAGATATGTTAATAATATATTATACGATGCAATTAACAATTATTATCCAACTTGTAGAGATAAATTAATAAAATTAAAATATGCTTATATTAGTAATTATAGTCCAATAATTATTAATATATATGGGACACGTACATACCTTTTAAGTAAATCTTATAAAAGATATTTAACGAACTATTTTCAACGTACTTTAAATATTTTAGGTACCTCAATTTATATTAAATTTATTAATAATAAATAAAATTATTCTATTGTTATAATAGAATTAATTTTAATTTATCTTTCCAATTATTTTGATAATAATTATTATTTTTAAACATTATTTTTAATAATTTTAATGCTAATGATACTGAAGTTGATGCTCCTGGTGAAGCTCCTAATATAGCTGTTAATGAATAATCTGACGAATGAATTATTTCATTCCCAAAAATTAATTTATTGTAACTATTAACTGTATTTTTTATAATTTGTACTCGTTGTCCAGCCTTAATAAGATTCCAATCATCGGGATTTACTTTTGGGTAATAATATTTTAATAAATTAATTTTACTAGATTTTGACATTAAAGATTGATGTAATAGATATTTCACTAAATGAATATTATTTATTCCAGCATGTAAAATTAATTTAATATTATTTATTTTAATTGATTTAAACCAGTCAAAGTAAGAACCATATTTAAGAAATTTAGTACTTAAAATAGCAAACGGGCCAAATAATAAAAATTTTTTTCCATTAATTATTCTTGCATCCATATGAGGTACTGAGATAGGAATATAGTTATTAATTACTGAACCATATACTTTTGCCCAATGTTGTTTAACAATACTATTATTTTTATTTATTAAAAATTGACTACTAATTGGAAAACCTGCATAATCACTTTTATTTATTATATTTGCTTTTTGTAATAATAGTAATGTAGCTCCACCACAACCAATGAATATATATTTAGTAGGAACTATATAAGTATAATTAAAATCATTATTTTTAATGTAAATATCCCAGTAATAATTTCTATTAAAAATATTTATAACAGTATGTTTTAAATATAAATGAAAATTATTTTTTTTTCTTAAAAAAGTTAATATTTGTCTAGTAATTTCACTAAAATTAATATCAGTTCCATGTTCTATCATTGTTGCAGCAACTTTCTGTGATTTATCACGACCATCCATTATTAATGGAATCCACTTATTTAATTTACTAAACTTACTAGAATACTGCATATTATTAAATGGTTTATATTTAATTAATTTATTAAATCTTTTATAAAGAAAATTAACATTATTATCACCTACAACGAAGCTAATATGTGGTATATTATAAATTACTTTATTATAATCTAGTATCTTTTCTTTTGCTAAGAATGACCAAAATTTTATTGATGTATTAAATAATTTATTAATTTTTAATGCATTTAAAATATTAACTTCATTATTAGATAATTTAGGAGTATAATTTAGTTCACAATAACCTGCATGACCTGTACCGGAATTATGCCAAACATTAGTACTTTCACATGCTATATCAGGTAATTTTTCATACATATGTATTATCCAATTAGGTTCTAGTATATTAATTAATATAGCTAATGATGTGCTAATAATACCACTACCAATTAAAACTATATCTACTAATTTTGTCATTTTATTAATATTTTTTTAATTAGAAATATATGAATCTATATAAAAATTAATGTATTGTTATAATTATACTATGATATAATACTTATATTTATTCTAACATGTTAGTATATCATAAATTAATTTAAGCATATGAAAAATAATAACTGTATTATTATAATTGATTTTAATTCGCAATATACTATGTTGATATTTAAAATATTAAGAAAGCTAAAAGTATATTGCGAAATATATGATTGTAATAATATATCTGTAAACAAAATATATAATATTAATCCCAATGGTATTATTTTATCCGGTAGTTCTCATAGTGTATTGAATAACGGACCAATGTTATCTAATAAGATTTTAAATATTAATATACCAATATTAGGAATATGTTATGGTATGCAACTTATAGTTAAAATATTAGGAGGAAATGTAGAAAATATTATTAATTGTAGAGAATTTGGACTATCTCGTATTGTAATTAAAAATTATAGTAAATTAACAAATAATATTTATGATAGAGTTAGTAATAATGGTTTTGAATTTTTAGATGTTTGGATGAGTCATAATGATGTCGTTACTAAAATTCCAGATGGTTTTACTGTTATTGCTGGTAATGATAAATGTAAAAATGCTATTATTGCAGATGAAAAAAATAAAATATATGGATTACAATTTCATCCAGAAGTATCACACACTAAATGTGGTATTAGTTTAATTAAAAGATTTATATTTAATATATGTAATTGCATTCCTGATTGGAATATTAATAATATTAATAATACTATTATTAGTAGTATTAATAATTTGGTAAAAAATAATGATAAAGTAATTTTAGGATTATCTGGAGGAATAGATTCTTTAGTAACAGCTATTATAATAAATAGTATTATTGGGAAAAGATTAATTTGTATATTTATTGATAATGGTTTACTTAGATTAGATGAATATAAATTGGTAACATTAGTTAGTAAAAATTTTAATTTAAATACTATTTTTATTAACGCAAAAAATAGATTTTTTTATGCTTTATCTAATATTGATGATGCAGAAGAAAAACGTAAAATTATTGGAAAAATATTTATAGATATATTTTTAGAGCAATCTACTAATTTTAGTAATGTTAAATGGCTTGCTCAGGGTACAATTTATTCAGATATTATTGAATCTAAAAATAAAATAAAATCTCATCATAATGTTGGTGGATTACCAAGTAATATTACATTAAAATTATTAGAACCAATAAAAAAGTTATTTAAGGATGAGGTGCGTAAATTAGGGTTAAAAATGAATATACCATATAATATTTTGTACCGTTATCCGTTTCCAGGTCCTGGATTAGCTATAAGAATTATAGGAAAAGTTAATGCTAATCTATGTAAATTATTAAGATTAGCAGATAATATATTTATCGAAGAATTAAAAAATAGTAATTTTTATTACAGAATTGATCAAGCATTTACTGTACTATTACCAATTAAATCTGTTGGTATAATAGGTGATTGTCGTAGATACGATCTAGTATTATCTTTACGTGCAATAAATACTAGTGATTTTATGACAGCTAAATGGGTAAAAATTCCTTATAATTTATTACATAAAATATCGAACAGAATATTAAATGAAATTAATGAAATATCGAGAGTAGTATATGATATTTCCGACAAACCACCTTCTACCATAGAATGGGAATAGATTAATTAATTTTATTGAATTTAGTTTATGAATTTTATTTTTTTGTAATACTAGTAATTTTATATCAAAATAAATAATTAATGCCATTTCAAATAAAATTAACAACTAAAATATTTTTTTAAATTTATTATATTTGATATTCAATAAACAATATTATAAACATATTGTAATGATACTAATGAGTACTCCATATTATTTTATCTCTTAATTTTTTTTTATTTATTACACTGCATAATAATGAAAAAATTAATATTTTTTGATACATTTACTTATCGCAAATTTTTTATATGAATAATTATTAATAATATTTTATCTGGCAATAATTTAATCCATGATAGTAATGTTACTTTTTTAATATAAAAACTATTATCTATTAATATTAATAATATAGTACAACAAAAAAACCTAATATAATCTTATTATTATATAATATATATTCAATATTATCTTTAATATTAATAGTAATTATATTATTAATAATAAATAATATTTATTTAGGTATCTCCTTTAATTAAAAGGTTAATCTAGTGAGTTATATAATAAAATTAATATTATATATTAATGATAAAAAATATTCTTATCATTAATTTAAAATATTAAATTAATATGTACTGAATTAGTATTAATATAACTATATATTATTGTTTTATATTTAATAATAAATAAAATAAAGTTCTAATAACCTTGTTAAAATTATTTTTTTAATAATTATTTATAATATTACTTATAAATTTATTAAAAATAAAAAATTATTATTACATCATAGACATATTATGCTGTAAATATAAAGCATAATAATTTTTATCAATTGTTAAATTATTGTCTATACTACTATTATTAATAATAGTATAGTCTGGTAGATATCGTACTAATATTTTTATAAACATGTTATATATATTATTAAATAATATATTCATTAAATTAGTATTGTCATTAGTAAACCACGTTAACTGAAAATTTTTTATTTTTGCTAAACTAGCTGCTTTATTAATAGCATCATCAAAATCTCCTATTTGATCTACTAATCCATATTTTACAGCATCACAACCATACCATACATGTCCTTGACTAATATAATTAATTTCATTTAATGATTTATGTCTTGATTTAGATACTAAGCTAATAAATTTATTGTATATAAATTGTGTATTAATTCTTATTAATTTAATTGTTTCTAATGGTAATTTTTTACTTATTGATATATCAGGTAATATTGAATTCGATACACCATCCTTATGTACACCGATATAATCTAATAAGTTTTCCATAGTATTAATTACGCTAAAAACACCAATTGATCCGGTTATAGTACTAGAATCAGCAATAATATAATCAGCAGCTGTAGATATCCAATAACCACCAGAAGCATCAATATTTCCCATAGAAACAATAATTGGTTTATTAGTAGTTGTATGTACTCTTTCTAATGCAGCCCTAATTAATTCTGATATATAAACACTACCACCAGGACTATTTATTCTTAATAATATTGACTTTATACTATTATCTAAACGAGCATAATTAATATATTTAATTATATCTTTATAAGATGATGTCTTATCATTAATTAAAATACCATTAATAAAAATTACTGCAATTTTATTATTTACTTTATTCATTTGATTATTTATATGATAATTATATATACTGATACAGTTATAAGTTTTATTTTTTTTATTATAACCAAAAATATTAATCATTAATTTTTCAAAATTATCATATGATACAATTTTATCTACTAATTTATGTTTTAATGCAAATTTAGATATATTATTATCTTTTTCTAATTCTAATATAGTACTAACTATATTAGGATATAATTGGTCTTTACTAATATGTCTATTATTTATTATATCTTTTAAGTAAATTTTCCAAATATTATTAATTAAATTTTTATTAAAAACTTTTACATCATTTGACATATTGTCTCTAAAAAATGGCTCTACAGCTGATTTATATTTACCAACTCTAAATATGTAACTATTAAATTTTATTTTATTAAGTAATGATTTATAGTAATAATTATTTATAGAAATACCATTAATATTAACGAATCCACCATTAATTAAATAAATTTTATTTGCAAAACTAGCTAAATAATACTGTATTTGATTATAATTATTACCAATAGCATATATTGGTTTTCCAACATTAGAAAATTCCTTTAAAATTTTTCCTAGATATCTTAAAGATACTAGATCAACGTTAACTAAATCATCTAAATCTAATACTAGACCACTAATATTATTGTCTTGTTTTGCTTTACGTATAGCATATGTAATGTCATATAAAGAGTTTGTTTTTTTGTTATTAAAAATCATATTTTTAATATTATTAAAATTTCCCATACTTATCGGTTTATCAATGATGTCTCCCTTTAAGTTAACAACTAATGCTCCTTTATATTTATTTAAGAATAAACCATTAACATTACAATATAATATTGTTCCAGCGATGATTAAAAATAATAAAAATAAATTATGTAAAAATTTTCTAATAAAATTTAACGTATTCCAAATAATTTTAATTGGTAAAATAAATATTAATTTTAGTATATACATATATTAGTTATCATTAAATTTTCTTTTAAAAATTAGAATTAACAAATAGTATTATGTTAAGTAATTTAATATTAAAATGTATATTTTTGGTGGGGGAAGGATTCGAACCTTCGAAGTCAAAGACGACAGATTTACAGTCTGCTCCCTTTAGCCGCTCGGGAACCCCACCATACATTACTGAATAGCTTATACTGTATAATATAAATAATTTAAATTATAAATATTAAAAATATTTTGTAAATATAAAGTTAATTATTTTTTATACTTTTAATAAGTATATTGATTATTTATTTATAATAGTGGACTAAAAAGATAAAATAATTTTTCTATTATACGTTTCCAGAAAGGTCTATTTACCCATTCTGATGTTTTAATTAAAAACGAGTTTGTTATATATGTTTTTTGTATTTTTAGTAATTGCTTATTAAATTTATTATCGTCAATAATTAATATTAGTTCTGAATTTAATCTTATACTTCTAATATCTAAATTTACTGTACCCACTATACTTATATTATTATCAATTATTATACTTTTGGTATGTAAAAAACCACCTTTAAACTGATTAATTTTTACCCCAGCATTTAATAATTCAGTAAAAAATACCTTACTTGCCCAGTTTACTAAAATAGAATCACTTTTAACTGGTATAATAATATCTACTTTTACTCCTCTACTAGCTGCAGTACAAATTGCTTTAAGCAAATCATTACTGGGTATTAAATATGGTGTTGTTATAATTAATTTTTTACGAGCTGCATAAATAGAAGTTATTAAAACTTGACTTATAATATTTCTAGAAAAAATTAAATTAGATGATATTACTTGTACTATAGCACTATTAGACAGCATACTAGAAATTTTTTTTGGAAATGATGGTAAAATTAACTCATTAGTTTCTATTTTCCATTCACAAGAAAATATTATACTCATAATATTAGCTATACATCCTTCCATTCTAACCATAATATCAATTAATTTACCTAAATTAGGCTTATAATAGTTAGGATCTATCATGTTCATACTACCAGTATAAGTAATATTATTATCAATAATAATTACTTTTTTATGTTGACGTAAATCTATTCTATTAAAAAAAATATGTAGAATACTAACTTTGAAAGCTTCAACTATAATAATACCGGCTGTACGTAATTTTTTATGATAATTACTACGAAAAAATTTTATACTACCAATTGAATCTAAAATTATTCTACAATTTACTCCTCTTTTAGCAGCTATGATTAATGCTTGTGTTACTTTTTTTATTAATCCATCAGTATTCCATATATAAAAAATAATATCTATATTATTCTTAGCTAAATTAATATCATTTATAATACTTACTATGGTATCATTACTATTAGTAAATAATTTTATTTTTTTTACTTTGACTTCATTTATTCTATACTGGTATTTATATAATTGAAATAAAGATCTAGCAGTTTTGCTACTGTTACTACCTAAATATTTCTTATACTTATTATTAAATCTATTAAGCCAGTAATATACTGGTACTAGTAAATTTTTCCCTCTATTAATTTTTATTTTACTAATATTAATTTCACCAAATAATAGGTATACAATTATACCAATAATTGGTAATACGTAAATTATCATTATCCAGGCTATAATAGAAGATACATTATGATTATATAATATAATTCTTATAGAAATAAAAATTATAAATAACCAGTAAATTATAATTAAAAGCCAATTTTTAGTAATAAACATTACCATACTAATTATTTATACAACACATTAAAAAGGATAATACGTACGACTTTATAGATAAAAATATACAAATACGACATGATTAATCTACTATAATAAATACAAAAGGTAGTAAATAAAATTATTGTTTATTTAAAAATAAGTATAATCTAAATATATAAATAATTAATATTGATAGTAATAAATTATTTATAATATTTAATATTATATTCGTAGCTAGTGAAGGGGTAATAAAAACTAATCTAGTTATCATCATTAATAATATTATTTTTATCACAAACCACAAAATTATTATTGGATACACTAATTTAAAGTTATTTATACTAATAATTATACTATTGTATATCGACTTACTTATACTAATTTTATTAGTGAATAATATTATTGGAGAAAAACTAAGTACTATCATTAATATAATACCTGGTATTATTAGTAATAATCCGAATTGTATGATTATAGTTAATAAAAAAATTAAAACAATTAATTTTGGTAATTTTTTTATTAATAAAGAAAATAATATTTTTTTTATTTGTTCTTTTGAATTACATTTTAGTATTTTTATTATTGTTAATATGCCACTAATTATAAAAATATTATTTATCAAATTAGTTATAGTATTAATAATTGATACTTTCAAAAGTAAATATTGTTGTTCTAAAGATAATTGTTGTATAAATTGATGTAAACTTAAATTACTATGTTCAATAATAATATTACTTAATAGTAATTTTTCATTAAAAGAAATTAAAATATAACTAATTAATGTATTAAGTATTGATACTACTAGAACTAGCATCATAATATTGTAAAATTGATTACGTATAAAATTAATTACATTAAAATGAATACTACGTAATGTATTAATTACCATTATTTATCCTAAAAAGATTTATATTACTGTATATAGTGTGTAATATTAATTACTGACATACATCAAAACCAAATACCATATTTAATAAAATAGTTACTATATATGTTATGTATAATAATTTTTTAAATAAAATTATACTATATTTTAGTATTAATTTTATTAATTAATGAAAAAATTAAATTATTTTCAATAAATTACTTATAAAATTATAACATATGTCCCATTTTACTAGCTTTAGTATCTAAATAATAAGAATTATTAATATTTCTTCCTACAATAAGTGGTACTCTTTTAGTAATACTAATTCCAAGTTTTAATAAGATTTCTATTTTTTTTGGATTATTAGTAAGTAACTTTATTTTTTTTATTCCAAGTAATTTTAATATATCAGCACATAAAGAAAAATCTCTTTCATCAGCAGCAAATCCTAATTTATTATTAGCTTCTACAGTATCAGCACCATTATCTTGTAAATAGTATGCACGAATTTTATTAATTAAACCAATATTTCTTCCTTCTTGTCTATGGTATATTAGTATACCATTTCCTTCCTTGACAATTTGAATTATTGCGGATTTTAATTGAAAACCACAATCACATCTTAAACTAAATAATGCATCACCAGTTAAACATTCTGAATGAATTCTTGTTAATAATGAATTACTTTTAATACTACCATAAATTAATGCTATATGATTTTTTTTAGTTAAAACTTCTTCAAACCCAAATAATAAAAAATTACCCCATTGTGTTGGTAGTTTAGATTTTGCTTTAAGTTTAACTTTCATATTACTCCTTAATAATACAAAGTATAAATTTATTATACAAAATAACACTATCTAATTTAATTATTAAGTTATCCATTGTGTTAATAAATATTTTAGTAATAATTAAAATTATAAATTAATTAAATAAAATAAGTTATTATACAAGATAATTATTTTTATATCTTTTTATTCTTATTAAGAATTAATAACATTGCTGTATAACTTTTAAATAAAAGCTATTATTTTATTTATATGTAAAATATTTATCAATGTGCAAAAGATATATATTTTAGAGCTAATCTTTAATTAAATTAAATATTTAATGTATTTTTAATTTATTCAAAGTTAGTAATTTTAAATAATTATTTTACAATTTATTAGAAAATTAATTATTAAATTTATAGAATATAAATTTTTTATTGTGTTTTATTAACATTAGATTCATTATTATAAATTAATTTAATAATATATTATTTGTTATATTATATGTAATATAAAATATGTAGTATTATTTTTAATATAAAGGATAAGGTAATTTTATATAAAGTATGATTTTATTTATTAATTAATTTGATTTAACTAAGATATGATTAATATAATAAAAAAAACTAACAAGTACCCATATATTATTTTAATTATGGGACCAACTGCTTCCGGTAAAAGTAAATTCGCAATTAAATTAAGAAATTATATTCCTGTAGATATTATTAGTGTTGATTCAATGTTAATATATAGAGGAATGGATATAGGAACCGCAAAACCATCAAAAAAAATATTAAGTATTATACCGCATAAGTTAATTAATATACGCGATCCAAATGAATTATACTCAGTTGGTGATTTTTATTATGATGCAATTAATGCAATAAATTGTATATTAAAAAATAACCGTATACCATTACTTGTTGGTGGTAGTATGTTTTACTTTAAAACATTAATTAATGGTCTTCCATTATTACCAAAAAGTAATTTATTTTTAAGAAAACATATCAATAATTTAATAAAAAATTTTGGTATTAAATTAATACGTTATTTATTTAATACTGTTAATAGTGATATTACTAATAATATTAATGATAATGATATTCAAAGATTAATTCGTTCTATAGAAGTATTTTTATTATCTAAAAAAACTATTTACGAATTAACTAATAAACAAGATTTAAAAAAACTACCTTATAATATATATAAGTTTTGTTTAATGCCAGATAATAAATTTATATTAAATAAACGTATTAAATATCGTTTTTATAAAATGTTATCTTTAGGTTTTGAAAATGAAGTAAATACGTTATTTAATAACAATAAACTATTATTTAATATGCCATCTTCCAGATGTGTTGGATATAAACAAATGTTATCATATATTATTGGAAAAATTAGTTATCAAGATATGATTAAACAATCAATAATTTCTACTCAAAAAGTAGCTAAAAAACAAATTACTTGGATTAAAAATAGTTATAATAATATACATTGGTTGAATAATAGTGATTATAAGAAATCAATTAAAGATTTAATTCGAATTATCTCTTATTAAAATGAATATTTTTAATTAGTTAGCTAAATAAATTTATTTAAGATATATGGAGTTATTATGTTCTTAAAAAATATTTTAAAAAAAGAATATTACTATAATTTCTGGAATAAAAATAATCAAGAATGGAAAAAAAGAAATAATTATGAACAAGGACCTCCTAATTTAGATGAGATATTTATTAATTTTTTTAAAAAAGTAAATAGAATTTTTAATTTTAAACCAATAAAAAAATTTAATAATGGTAAATTTTTGATACTACTTATTGTAGTATGTATTGCTATTTGGTTTTTTAGTGGTTTTTATACTATTAAAGAGGCAGAAAGAGGATTAATTCTACGTCTTGGTAAATTTGATCATATCGTTTATCCAGGACTAAATTGGAAACCAACATTTATAGATAAATTAATCACTATTAATGTAGAATCAGTTAAAGAATTAGCAGCATCAGGTATTATGTTAACAGCAGACGAAAATGTAGTTCGTGTTGAAATGAACGTACAATACAAAATTACTAATCCAAAATTGTATTTATTTAGTGTTGTTAATGCTGATGATAGTTTGAAACAGGCTACAGATAGTGCTTTGCGTGAAGTAATTGGGAAATATGATATGGATCGTATTTTAACCGAAGGAAGAACTTTGATACGTAGCGATACTTATCAAAGTATAGAAAATACTATTAGACCATATAATATGGGGATTACTTTATTAGATGTAAATTTTCAAACAGCACGTCCTCCAGAAGAAGTAAAAGAAGCTTTTGATGATGCTATTGCTGCTAGAGAAAATGAACAACAATATATTCGGGAAGCAGAAGCATACGCTAATGAAGTACAACCTCATGCTTATGGACAAGCGCAAAGAATTCTTGAAGAAGGAAGATCTTATAGTATAAAAAAAATATTAACAGCTCAAGGAGAAGTATTAAGATTTAATAAACTTTTATTAGAATATAAATTATTTCCTAAAATTACTAAAAAAAGATTATATTTAGATACTTTAGAAAAAATTTTTGGAAATACGAAAAAAATATTATTAGGTAATACTAATTGTAGTAATATACTATTATCGTTAAATAAAATATTTGATATAGATCATCATATGAATAATTGTAAAAATTCATATCCTAATAATAGGATAAATAAAGTTAATATAAAGTAAAATTAATCAGGGGTTAAATTTATACAAATGTATAAAAGTATTATTATTATTATATTATTAGTATTAGCATTTATTTATTCATCATTGTTCTTTGTACAAGAAGGACAAAATGGAATAATTTTACGTTTTGGTAAAGTTGTTCGCTCAAATGATAATAATCCATTAGTTTATAATCCAGGAATGCATTGGAAAATACCATTTATTGAAGATGTTAAAGTTATCGATACAAGAATTAATACTACAGAAAATCAAGCTGATCGTTTTGTAACTATGGAAAAAAAAGATTTAATTATTGATTCATATATTAAATGGCGTGTTAATAATATAAGTAGATATTATCTATCAACTGGAGGAAATATTACACAAGCTGAGATTTTAATAAAAAGAAAGTTTTCTGATCGTTTACGATCAGAATTAGGAAAATTAGATGTAAGAAGTATTGTAACTGATTTTAGAAATAAATTAATGAATGATGTAAAAAATTCACTAAATTACGGAATAATAACAAATAATATATATAATTTAAAAAACACTAAAGTTAACAATAGTAGTATGAGTATGTTAGGTATAGAAATTATTGATGTGCGAATTAAACAAATTAATTTACCTATAGAGGTATTTGATGCTATATATAAACGTATGAGAGCTGAAAGAGAATCTGTTGCTCGTAGACATAGGTCTCAAGGCAAAGAGGAAGCAGAAAAAATACGAGCTATTGCTGATTATCAAGTAACTCGTATTATTTCAGAAGCAAAAAAACAATCCTCTATTATTAGAGGTGATGCCGATGCTAAAATAATAAAGATATATGCTCAATCTTTTAGTAAAGATCCAGATTTTTATGATTTTATAAAAAGATTAAAAATATATAAAAATAGTTTTAGAAATAATAGAAACACAATGATTTTGAATAGTCAAGATGGTTTTTTTAAGTTCATTAATGAATTTAAATAAATATTAGTAAATTAATTTTTATAAAATTTAAAAATTAAATGTATATTATTTATGGTATTAATACTATCCAAACCTTATTAGATCATAATTATAAATATTTTAACAACGTTTTGATTTCTAAGAAAAATAATAAAAGAATTAAAATTATCATTAATAAATTAAGTTTATTTAAGATTAAAATAGATTTTGTTAACGATAAATTAATAAATAAAATAGTTGGTAATGTTGTTCATCAAGGAATAATAGCTTATATAAATAAAAAAAAATATGTTAATAAATTATTTTTAATTAATCTTATAAATACAAAAAATAAATTACTATTAATACTTATTTTAGATGGTATTACTGATCCACATAATTTAGGATCATGTCTAAGATCTGCTTATTCTGCTAATGTTGACTTAGTTATTATACCTAAGTATAATTCAGTAAAGCTTAGTAGTACTGTTTATAAAATATCTAGCGGTGCAGCTAATATTATACCAATACTAATGGTTAATAATTTAAATAGTATAATAAAAATATTAAAAAATAAAGGTATTAGAATTATAGGTACTGATGATAAATCAAATAATATACTCTATAAGAGTAATTTAAGTAAATCTTTAGCATTAGTTATTGGTTCAGAAAATTATGGTATGTGTAATTTGGTACGTCGTAGTTGTGATGAAATAATTAATATTCCTACTAGGAATGATATGAAATCAATAAATTTATCTATTGCTACTGGAGTAATATTATTTGAAATAGTTAGACAACGTAATTTATTTTAATTAAATAATTGTATGATTAATAATATTTAATTATAAAATATTTAATATTTAAATAATTTATTAACTTGGAAATTTTTATGCGTAATTATGAAGTAACAATACTAATTAGTAGTACAAATAATAAAGTAGATGAAATAATAAATTTTTATAAAAATATTATAATTAATAACAATGGTATTATTCATAAAATAGAAAATTATGGTATTAGATTATTATCTTATAATATTAATAAATTTAAAAAAGCTTATTATGTTGTTATAAATATTACAGTATCAATTAAAATAATAAAAAAAGTAGAGAATGATTTAAAGTTAAATAGTAATATTATTCGTAGTTTAATTACTAAAATAAAGTAATAGTATATTGTAAAATTATATTAAAAATGTTATAATTTAAATGATTAATTTTTAATAACTTTTATTTTAATTAGATGTATAACAAACAAAAATTATTCTTGACTAAGAATTATATATTAAAGATAAATTACAAAAATATAGATATCTTAAAAAACTATATTAGTGAAAGCGGAAAAATTATTCCTAGTAGGATTACAGGACTTAGTGCTAAACAACAAAGGATAGTGGCACGTGCTATAAAAAGAGCTCGTTATTTATCACTTATTCCATATATTGATCATCATTAAATACTTAATTATATTTAAATTATGATAGTTATATTATTATGTAAAATTGATAAATTAGGTAATATAGGTGACAAGGTATTAGTTAAAAATGGTTATGCTAGAAATTTTTTATTACCTAACAATAAGGCATTAGTTGCTAATAAAAATAATTTACTATTATTTAATAGTAAAAAGTTACAGTTAGAACAGGAAATAGCGAATCGTAAATTACAAATAATAGAAAAAATTAATAAAATTAAGGAATTAAATAATATAACTATATTAGTTAAAGTTGGTAGAAATAATAAAATTTTTGGTTCTGTTACTAGTAGCCACATAATAAAATATATGAAAGATCAAGGAATATATCTTAAAAGAAAAGAGATTTGTTTACCGATGAAAAGTATAAGAAAACTTGGTAATTATAATATAATTATTATGATAACTAAAAAGTTAACTGTTCAACTTAATTTGAAAGTAGAAAGTAAATGAAATAAATAAATTTTGATTATTATTTCTTTTGTTTTGCTCTATCTAAAGCCATTAGCATTTCTTTTTTTGCCGTTTCTTTATTAGCCCATCCATTAACTTCTGTCCATTTTTTTGATTCTAGTTTCTTATAATTTTCAAAAAAATAAGTAATTTTTAATTTTAAAGATTTTGATATATCATCAATATCATTAATGTAATTATATTCATTACAAATTTTATTACTAGGAAGCATAATTAATTTTATATCTTGACCAGATTCATCAGTAGTTTTTAATAACCCAATTGGCCTACATAATATTACTGTACCAATATTTAATGAATATGGAGTAATCACTAATGCATCAATTGGATCACCATCTAATGATAAAGTATTATTAATATAACCATAATTACATGGATAAAAAATTGGACATGGTATAAATCTATCTACAAAAATTAAATTATTATTTTTATTAATTTCATATTTTACAGGATTAGAATTATATGAAATTTCAATAATTACATATGTTTCTTCAGGAAAATTATTATTAATTGGTAATTTGTTAAAATTCATATTTTTTATTCCTAAAATTTTAATAGTATTATCTTATCATAATATGTCAAGTTCTTTGATGTAATTTTATTATATTATGGTGCAAGAATCTAAATATGGGTATAGCTCTTTCTTTATTAAATTAGATTATCTACATAATTAACGAAATTACATTAACTTATTGTATTAACAACTTTTATAATTAATTTATTATTCCCTTAAAGTTTATTTATTAATTTAAATTAATGTAGATCGACAGTATTATATAATATGTAGTAATAAAGTTAATATACTATTAAGTAAATTACTTCCTATTTCCATTCTAGAATTTTTATTCAGTATATAATTAATTACATCATCAACGACTTAAAACATGATTTCTAAATATTTTCTATAGTAATATAACAATTTTCTTAATTCTTACTTACTACAGTAATATTACTGATGTTTGTAATGACACCTAAATAAATAAATATTTTATAAATATTATATACAAGCACTTCCTTATATAGGAATTAGAATTTTTATTTATCGATTGCATAATTTTACCTTAAACAATATTATAATAATATAAGGTATCAATTTTAATACCTTTAATAAATTTATTATATTCATTGTTTTAAGTATATAAATATAAATAAAATTATCTATTAAAACACTATTAGCGTTATTAAACATTACATTTATGATAATTTTCCTCTACATAACATTAGTTTATTAATAAAATTATCACGTAATAAAATTAAATTATGTGTAAATTCAATTATCTTAACAATAATTATATAATATTATGTATTATTATACTCTAAAATATAAACCATTAATATAATTAGTATTTATCTAAAATTTTTTCTACTACTATTGATTATATAGTTATTAGTTTAATTAATTAAATTAACTTTAAACCAAATTATGTTATAGTTACATTATTACTTCTTTCATATTTTTAGTAATTAATTGAACACATTTTTGGATTTTATTACTATGATTTAACTTTATATTATAAATAATATTTTATAACAAATGTTCTTAATTATTATATACTAATAATCACAAAAAAATATTATAGCATAATTAATATCTTATTATTAATAATATAACATAGTATTATTATATTATATAATTTATTTTATTAATAAATTTGGAGTTTTTATGTACGTATTATTTTATAGTGGGGGTAAGCAATATCTAGTTAATAAAGGAGATACTATTATTATTGAAAAAATTAATAAATCAATTGGTACAAATATTAAAATTAACAATATTTTAATGTATTGTAAAGACAGTATTTGTAAATTCGGTAGACCATATATCAAAAATGTTTCTATAATAGCAAAAATTATTAGTCATGATCGTAATAAAAAAATAAAAATCATTAAGTTTATTCGTAGAAAACATTATCGTAGAAATTATGGTCATAGACAATGGTTTACGAAAATAAAAATTATTGATATTTTGTTATAAGTATTTAATTCTAATATTTGTTAGAAATTAGGGAGTAGTAATGGCACATAAAAAAGCTGGTGGTTCTACTAGAAATGGTCGTGATTCCATAGGAAAAAGACTAGGTATTAAATGTTTTGGTGGTCAGATAGTTTCAGCAGGTAATATTATATTACGTCAAAGAGGTACTACTTTTCATCCAGGTAGTTATGTTGGTATCGGAAAAGATTACACTTTATTTGCTTTAACTAAAGGAAAAGTTTGTTTTACTAAAGGTAGTAAAAATAAACATAAATTAGTTTATTTAATACCAGAATAGTGAATTAACATAAATTTATTTTTTATAAGTACTTAATATGAGATTTATTGATGAAGCTACTATTTTAGTAAAAGCTGGTAATGGAGGTAACGGGTGTATTAGCTTTCGTAGAGAAAAATATATACCTCGTGGTGGTCCTAATGGGGGTAATGGTGGTTATGGTGGTAATATAATTGTAGTAGCTGATGAAAATAAAAATAATCTTTTAGATTTTCATTTTAAAAAAAAATTCATAGCAAGTAATGGTCATCATGGTAAAGGATCTAATTGTACAGGTAAAAATGGTAAAGATAAAATTATTACTGTTCCGGTAGGAACTAGAATATTAGATGAAAACAATAATTTAATAGTAGATATATTATTTAATAAACAAAAATTTGTAATAGCTAAGGGTGGATTACCAGGATTTGGTAATACACATTTTAAATCTTCTATAAATCGATCTCCTAGAATTAGTACTAATGGTAGTTTTGGAGAAGAACGAATAATTAGATTAGAATTAATTTTATTAGCTGATGTTGGTCTTATTGGTTTACCTAATTCTGGAAAATCTTCTCTATTATGTGCTATATCTTCAGCAAAGTCAAAAATAGCAAATTATCCTTTTACAACTTTAATACCTAAACTTGGTGTAGTACAAATGAATAATATTAATTTTATTGTAGCTGATATTCCAGGAATTATTTATGGAGCTTCTAATGGTGTTGGTTTAGGTATAAATTTTTTGAAACATATAAAAAGATGTACTATATTATTACATATAGTTGATTTAACAGATAAAAATTTATTAAATAGCATTAATATCGTTCAAAATGAAATATATTGTTATGATAAACAACTAATTAATAAACCATTTTGGTTAGTATTTAATAAGGTTGATTTAGTACCAAAAATTAGATTAAATACTATTATATATGATGTAATTAAAAATATTAATTATCATATAAATTATTATATTATTTCTGCAATTAATAAAAACGGGTTAAATAAATTATGTTATGATTTATCAAAATTTATAATTAATTATAAAAAATTTAGTAAAATACATAAATAATTAGTAAATTAGTTTTAATATTTTTTTATTAATTTTTATGTTTAGTTATTATTTATAGTTTATTAACTAATAGTTATATATAATAGTTAGTATAGGAGAGTTGTTTGTGAATAAAATTCCTATGACAATAAATGGTGTTATTAAGTTAAAGAAGGAATTAAATCATTTAAAACATGTATGTAGACCAAATATAATTAAAGCTATATCTGATGCTAGATCTTATGGTGATTTAAAGGAAAACGCTGAATATCATGCAGCAAAAGAACAACAAGTACTTTGTGAAAAAAGAATATATGAAATAGAATTAAAATTAGCTAATGCTCATGTTATTGATGTAACTAAAGTAATTAATAACAACTGTGTTGTTTTTGGTGCTACTGTTAGCTTAAGAAATATTAAGACTAATAAAAGTCAAAAATATTGTATTGTTGGTGATGATGAAGCTAATATAAAAAATAATTTGATTTCTATAAGTTCACCAATAGCAAGAAGTATTATTAGTAAAAAAGTATCTGATATAGTTATTGTAAATACTCCAAGAGGTAAAATAAAATATGAAATTATTAAAATAGAGTATTTATAATTTCTAATAAAATTTTATATCTGGAATATAACTAGACTTTATTTTGATTTTATATGATAGATAGTAGAAAAAAAACTAGTTTTGTTAATTTTTTTACTAAAAAAGCAAAACAAAATAAAATTCGAGCAAGATCTTGGTTTAAATTAGATGAAATAAATTGTAAATATAATTTATTTAAACCTAATATGAACGTAGTAGATTTAGGTGCTTCTCCTGGTAGTTGGTCACAATATGCTATTAATAAAATTAAACCAAATGGTAAAGTTATTGCTTGTGATATTTTATATATGTATCCTATTAATGGAGTTAAATTTATACAGGGAGATTTTTGTAATAATGGAGTATTTTATAAATTAATTAAAACAGGAAGAAAAAATATACAATTAATATTATCTGATGCTGCACCAAATATTAGTGGTATATCTTTAATAGATAATAAAAATTTTTATAATTTATTAATTAAAGTAATATTATTATGTAGAAAGATATTAATAAAAAATGGTAATTTAGTAATAAAAATTTTTCAAGGAAGGGAAATAAATAGATATATTAAAGTAATTAGTTTATTATTTAATGATGTGAAAATTAGTAAACCAGTTGCTTCTAAGTCAAAATCAAGAGAAATATATATTATTGGAATTAAATACAAGTTTTAGGTTAAAATAAAACTAATTTTTTAAAAATATTAGGTGAGGCTAATTTCTTGAACGATATGATAAAAAATTTAGTAATTTGGTTAATTATTGCTATTGTATTAATATCAATATTTCAAAATTTTGGTTTTAATGATTCTAATAATCGTAGAGTTGATTATTCTACTTTTATATATGATATAAATCAAGATCAAATTAGAGAAGTACATATTAATGGTAGAGAGATTATTGTTATTAAGAAAGATAGTAATCAGTATATTACTTATATTCCAATAAATGACTCTAAATTATTAGATGTCATGTTAAATAAAAACATTAAAATCGTGGGTGAACCTCCAGAAGAACCTAGTCTACTAACATCTATATTTATTTCTTGGTTTCCTATGATATTACTAATTGGTGTATGGATATTTTTTATGCGACAAATGCAAGGAGGTGGAAAAGGAGCAATGTCATTTGGAAAAAGTAAAGCACGAATATTAAATAATGATCAAGTAAAAACTACATTTGCTGATGTTGCTGGTTGTGATGAAGCAAAAGAAGAAGTTAGTGAATTAGTTGATTATTTACGTGAACCTAATAGATTTCAAAAATTAGGTGGAAAAATGCCTAAAGGAATTCTAATGGTTGGTCCTCCAGGAACTGGTAAAACGTTATTAGCTAAAGCTATTGCTGGTGAAGCTAAGGTACCATTTTTTACAATATCTGGTTCTGATTTTGTTGAAATGTTTGTTGGGGTTGGAGCTTCTCGAGTTAGAGATATGTTTGATCAAGCAAAAAAATCTTCACCATGTATTATTTTTATTGATGAGATAGATGCAGTTGGTCGTCAAAGAGGTACTGGTCTTGGTGGAGGTCATGATGAACGAGAACAAACATTAAATCAAATGTTAGTAGAAATGGATGGTTTTGATGGCAATGACAGTATAATAGTTATTGCAGCTACTAATAGGCCTGATGTATTAGATCCAGCATTATTACGTCCTGGTAGATTTGATAGACAAATAGTAGTTGGTTTGCCAGATATTAGAGGAAGAGAACAAATATTAATTGTTCATATGCGTAGAGTACCATTATCCTCAGATGTTAATGTATCTCTCATTGCAAGAGGTACACCAGGTTTTTCTGGAGCAGATTTAGCTAATTTAGTTAATGAAGCAGCTTTATTTGCTGCTAGAAGAAATAAAAGAGTAGTATCTATGTTGGAATTTGAAAAAGCTAAAGATAAAATTATTATGGGTTCAGAACGAAGATCTATGGTTATGACAGAAATACAAAAAGAATTAACAGCATATCATGAAGCTGGACATGCTATTATTGGTCGATTAGTACCAGAACATGATCCAGTACATAAAGTTACTATTATTCCTAGAGGTAGAGCTTTAGGGGTAACATTTTTTTTACCAGAAAATGATACTATTAATGTTAGTAAACAGAAATTAGAAAGCCAAATCTCTACATTATATGGTGGTAGATTAGCAGAAGAAATTATTTATGGGGTTAATATGGTATCTACTGGAGCAGCAAATGATATTAAAATAGCAACATCTATAGCTAGAAATATGGTCACTCAATGGGGATTTTCTAATAAATTAGGGCCATTATTATATGCTGAAGAAGAGGGGGAAATATTTTTAGGAAGATCAGTAGCAAAAATTAAACATATGTCTGATGAAACAGCACGTATCATTGATCAAGAAGTAAAATTATTAATAGAACATAATTATAACAGAGCTTATAAATTATTGTTAGATAATATTGATATATTACATGCAATGAAAGATGCATTAATAAAATATGAAACTATTGATGCGTTACAAATTGATGATCTTATGTTACGCAAAACCGTACGACCACCAGCCAACTGGAATGATAATATTAAAGAAAATAATAATTAAGTAAGATAACTGTAAATTTAATATTTTAAATAATGAATTTAGATATCAATAATTATATTTTAGATTTTTCTAATCCTATTGTTATGGGTATATTAAATGTTACTCCCGATTCATTTTTTGATGGAGGAAAATATAATACTATTAATAAAATTATTAATCACGTTTCTAATATGATTAATGATGGTGCTGATATAATAGATATTGGAGGAGAATCAACTAGGCCTGGTGCTGATCATATCAGTGTAAGTGAAGAATTAGATAGAGTAATACCAGTAATATTAGAATTACAAAAACGTTTTGATATTGTTATATCTGTAAATACCTCAAAGATTGAAGTTATTAAAGAAAGTATACTATCTGGTGTTAAAATAATTAATAGCATATATCCGTTAAATAAAGAAATATTAAAATTAATAGCTAATAGTAATTTATTAGTTTGTATTATGCATATACAGGGAATACCAAAGAATATGCAAATTTCACCATCATATTCTAATTTGTTATTAGAAATTAATGAATATTTTGACAATCAAATTAAAAGATATAAAAAATACGGTATTAAAAAAAATAGAATAATATTAGATCCAGGCTTTGGTTTTGGTAAAAGTTTATCTCATAATTATACATTATTATCAAAATTAAATGTTTTTAGTAAATTTAAATTACCATTATTAGTAGGTATATCGCATAAATCAATGATAAGTAAGTTAACTGGTATTACTAAATCATTGTATGGTAGTATTGCTTGTGCTGTAATTGCTGTAATTAATGGAGCTAATATTATTCGTGTACATGATGTTGCACAAACTGTTGCAGCTTTAAAGATAGTAAATACTACTTTAAGTATCAGAAAATAAATTATTATTATTTTAATATAATCATTATCCTATATTATAGTAGTTTACATGATTATTATAGTAATATAGAATGATTATTTTATTGTTACTTATTAATTTTATAACTTATTATTTAAATAATTATAAATATAACATTTTAACAAAAATATTTAAATAATTTTTAATTTAAAACTAGTTTTGTTTAAATTTTATATTATCTATAAACATTTCTAATTTATTTTTGGGATAAAATATGTATAAAGTATCATTAATTATATTTTTGTTAATATCAATTTTTTTAATCATAGTAATAATGTTACAAAATAAAAAGTATGATATTGGACTAACGTTTAGTACACATAATTTATCTAATATTTTATCTAGCTCAACTAATACTGGAAATGTTATGATTAAGTTAACTATAATATTAGCAATATTGTTTTTTTTATTTAGTTTACTATTAGCTAATTTAATTAAAGATGTTAGAAATAAAAATAATATTTGGCAACCACTAAAACATGTTAAATGTTTAAAACAAAATGTTAATAAATAGTTAATATTCATGACTTTATTTTTAATAAAAATATCTTACCGAGGTGGTGAAATTGGTAAACACGCTATCTTGAGGTGATAGTACCGTTGTTTGGTTTACGGGTTCAAATCCCGTCCTCGGTACTTTACTAATTAATGGCTAGATTTATATTATTTTAAGTTAGTTATAATAGTATTTTGTTTTTAGTTAAAATAATAAAAATATTGTATTATTTAAAATTTAAAAAATTTAGATATACTTAATAAAATAATATATATTAAGTATAAGTTATTTAATAATTATAACTTTAATGAGTGCATTAATCTTTATCATTATTATATTAAATGTTGTATTTTATACTTCCTTTATAAGGAATAACAAAATTATAAATATTTACATAAAATAATATAACTTAATTATAGTAGATAAGATAAAATTTTTAATTATATTTAAAATTAATATTGTAATTAATTTGAGATAACTAAAATGAATAAAGAAATTTTAGCTGTTGTAGAATCAGTTTCAAATGAAAAATTAGTTACGAGAGAAAAAATTTTTGAAACATTAGAACTTGCTATTGCTGTAGCAACAAAGAAAAAATATGCACATGATATAGAAGTTCGAGTTAGTATAGATCGAAAATCTGGTAGTTTTAGTACTTTCAGACGTTGGTTAGTTGTTTATGAAGTTACACAACCAACAAAAGAAATTACTATTGATGCTGCATTATTAGATAAACAAGATATTAAAATTGGTGATTATATAGAAGATGAAATTGAATCAGTTAGTTTTGACAGAATAACTACACAAATCGCTAAACAAGTAATAATACAAAAGGTTCGTGAAGCAGAAAGAGCAACAATATTAGAACATTTTATAAATCGTAAAGGAAAAATAATTACCGGTATCGTTAAAAGAATTAATAGAGAAGGCATAAATATTGATGTTGGTAATAATGCTGATGCTATAATTTTAAAAGAAGATATGTTGCCTAGAGATAATTTTCGTATAGGTGATAGAGTAAAAGGTATATTATATGCTGTAAAACCAGAGAATAAGGGTGCTCAATTATTTATTAGTAGAGTAAAACCAGCTATGTTAGTAGAATTATTTCGTATAGAAGTACCAGAAATTAACGAGGAAATAATTGAAATTAAAGCAGTAGTTAGAGACCCAGGATTAAGAGCAAAGATAGCGGTTAAAACTAATGATAAAAGAATTGATCCCATTGGGGCTTGTGTTGGTATGCGTGGAGCTAGAGTACAAGCTGTATCTAATGAATTATGTGGAGAACGAATTGATATTATTTTATGGGCTGACAATCCTGCACAATTTGTTATTAATGCTATAACATCGGCAGATGTATCATCAATTATAGTAGATGAAGATAAACATACTATGGATATTGCAGTAGAAGAAAATAATTTAGCACAAGTTATTGGTCGTAATGGACAAAATATTAAATTAGCATCCCAGTTAAGTGGTTGGGAATTAAATGTTATGACTTCTGCTATGTTAGAAGAAAAACATAAAGCTGAGGAACAAATTTTATTAAATAATTTTACAAAGAAATTATTAATTAATTCATCTGTAGCCAAAATATTAATAGATCATGGTTTTTCCTCAATAGAAGAATTAGCATATATTTCTAAGAATGAATTATTAGAAATTAAAACAATAAATCGTGATGAGATATTATTAATTCAAGAAAAAGCAAAAAACATAATTAATTTTGATAATCTTAAAGATAAAAATTATAATAAACTATATACTAATATGCTATCAAAATTACCTGGTATAGATCATAATATATTAACAAAGTTAATATCACTTAATATTTCCACATTAGAAAAACTAGCAGAACAAAGTATTGATGATTTAATAGATATTAAAGAATTAGATAGTAAAAAGGCAGGAGAATTAATTATGGCAGCACGTGATTTGTGTTGGTTTAATAAAAAATCACATTAATAAATATAGTAATTTTTTTGAATATTTTATTTAAGTAAGATAAAATAAATTGAATATTTACTTATGTTATGGTTATTAATATATGATAATAAATAAATTAATTTTACAAAGAAAAAAAAGAAGTACACTAAATATTCTTGATAATCAAGGTAAAAATAAATCAATAAAAATTGAGATACGTAAAAAAACAAGTATTGATAAAAAAAAAATATTTTTAGAAAAAAATAAATATATTAGTAGTGATACTATTAAAAATGAATGTAATAATAATCAATTATCTAAAAAAATAAACTGTATTGAATCTAATAATAAAAATGTATCAATTTATTTAACAAATAATGTAGATGATATTCTACAAAAGAAACGTATAAAACCAAAAAATAAAAATAATGTTTATTTTAACAAGAAATATAATATAGAAAATGATGATTTTAATGAATTTACAGTATTAAATGAATATGACAAAAATGATAGACTTGTAGTTAAATCTAAATTTTCTTCTAAGGAAAAAATAAGTAATCAATCAGGTAATACTAAAATATATAATACAAGGTATTCTGTATTAACACATAAATTTAATAAACCTAAATATCATATTAGTCGAAGTATAATAATTGATAAAGTCATAACAGTAGCAGAACTAGCTAATAAACTTTCTGTGAAATCATCAAAGATAATTAATTTAATGGCCAAATTAGGAAGTGTCGTTAATAGTAATGATATTATTAATCAGGAAGCTATACAACTAATAATAGAAGATATGGGTCATAAAGTAATCTTTTATGATAAAGATAGACTAGAAGAAAATTTAATTAATAGTAATATTTCTACTAATAAAAATCCAATATTTAAACTTAGAGCACCTATTATTACTATTGCAGGTCATGTTGATCATGGAAAAACATCATTATTAGATTTTATTAGATCAACTAATTTAGTTGACCAAGAAATTGGTGGTATTACTCAAACTATTAAAGCATATCAAATAAATAAAAATAACAAATTTATTACTTTTATAGATACTCCAGGACATAATTCATTTACTAATATGAGAGTTAGAGGAATAAAAATTACCGATGTTATTATATTAGTTATAGCAGTAGATGATGGTATCATGCCCCAAACTATTGAAGTTATTGAACAAGCAAAATTATATCAAATACCAATGATTATTGCAATTAATAAGATAGATAAACCTAACTCAAATATAGAAAAAATTAAATGTGATTTAGCTAAGTATAATATAATATCAGAAGAATGGGGTGGAAAAAATCAATTTGTTTATATATCAGCTAAATTAGGTACTGGTATTAATGAATTAATGAAGGCAATATCTATACAAACAAAATTACTTAATTTAAAAACAGTATTTAATGGACCAGCTAAAGGAACGATAATAGAGTCTTATTTAGATAAGAAACGTGGGCCAATAGTCGTTGTTTTAATACATGAAGGTTCGTTAAAAATAGGAGATCTTATATTATGTGGATTAACTTATGGTCGTGTGCGTGCTATGTATGATGATTGTAAAAATTACATTACTACAGCATTACCAGCTATTCCAGTAGAAATACTAGGATTATCTAATATTCCTAATGCTGGTGATTTATTAATTTCATTAAATAACGAAAAGCACGTTAAAACTATTATATCTTACAGAAAACATGAAATAGATAAACTAAAAATTAATAATAAGAAAGATATTAATATCAATACTATATTTAATAATAGTAAAGAAAAGATTAATAAACTAAATTTTTTAATAAAAACTGATACTTATGGTATTAGTGAAGTAATTATTAACATACTAAATAAATTATCAAGTGATAAATTACAGATTAAAATTATAAGTTCTAGCATTGGTGCTATTAATGAAACTGATATTTTACTAGCCAAATCATTTAGGGCAATAATTATTTGTTTTAATGTAAAAATTAGTAACATTATACATAAAATTAGCGTTAATAGTAATGTATGTATTAAATATTATTCAATAATTTATAACTTAATTGATGATATAAAACAAACTATCAATAACATGATTTATCGAAATCAAATACCAGTAAAAAAATTATTAGGTATAGCTGAAGTTCGTAATATATTTATATTCAAGAATTATACTATTGCTGGTTGTATGGTTATTGATGGAAATATTAGACAACATGCTAACGTTAGTATATTTAGAAATAATAAAATTATATTTAGTGGTATGATTGAATCATTAAAAAGATTTAAAAATAATATTTATGAAGTACGTAGTGGTATGGATTGTGGTATAGTTATAAAAAATTATAATAATTTATTAGTTGGTGATACTATTAAAGTATTTAATTAAAAAAATAAGTTATATTATTATGCTTGTACAAAGAAAATATAGAACACAACGCATTGCTAAAATTTTATATAAAGAAATTACAAAAATAATATTATATAAACTAAATAATCCAAAAATTGGAATTATTACTGTTTCAAAAGTATTTGTTTCTAATGATTTACATTATGTTAAAGTATTTGTTACTTCATTAAATAGAAATAATATAAATCAAATAAATTTTAGTATTAAACCATTAATAAAAGCTACTAATTATATTAAATATTATATAAATAAACATATATTATTAAAAAAAGTACAACATATAGTATTTCTATCTGATGATAGTATATTAAAAAATATAAGGGTTACTAATTTAATTAAAAGCATTGAAAACTAGATTATTTATATTAAATTACAAGTAATTTATTATAATCATATTATAGGATATGTTATGTATTCGTATTATCAAAAAAAGAAAATAATTATTAATTTTGGTAAATCTGAAAAAGATAGTGGTTTAACAGAAGTACAAGTTGCGCTTCTTAGTCAAAGAATTAATAAACTTAAACAACATTTTTTAAAACATAGTAAAGATTATCATAGTAAACGTGGTTTGTTGAGTATGGTAAATAAGCGTAGGAAATTATTAAACTACTTGAAAAAAATTAGTACATTAAGATATAATAAATTAGTCAAATCACTAAAATTACGTTAATATGAATTTAAAATAAACTTTATTAATTTATATCTTTATAATGTTTATCGTTAATTTAAGTTAAAATAAGGAATGATTTTGCAAAATATAATTTCTCAAAAGTTTACTTACGGTAATAATAACGTAATTATTGAAACTGGTAGAATTGCTAGACAAGCTACTTCATCAGTAATTGTTAATATTGATGATACTATAGTTTTAGCTACTATGGTATATATTAAGCAAACGGAAATCAATAGTACATTTTTACCATTAGTAGTTAATTATCAAGAACGTACTTATGCTGCTGGACGTTTTCCTGGTGGTTTTTTTAGAAGAGAAGGTAGACCTACAGAAAATGAAATATTAACTTCAAGATTAATAGATCGTGCTATTCGTCCATTATTTCCAGATGACTTTTATTACTCGATACAAATTACAGTTACTGTAATGTCTGTAAATCCACAGGTGTATCCTGATATCGCAGCAATTATTGGAGTATCTGCAGTTATTTCTATATCTGATATTCCTTTTTTAGGACCAATTGGAGTTGCAAGAATCGGTTATATAAATAAAAATTATTGTTTAAATCCAACTAATTTTGATACTAATAATAATAATGACTTGGATCTAATAGTTATTAGTACATCACAAGCAATTGTTATGATAGAAGGTGCAGCTAAGTTAATTGATGAATATCAAATGTTAAGTGCAATTAAATTTGGTTACGAACAACAACAGATAGTAATAGATAATATAAATTTGTTAGCAGACAAAGTAAATGTTAATAAATCTATAATTCCAATAATAGATACTGCTAATTTAATTAGTTATATTTGTACTTTATTAAAGAATAATTTATGTAATATATACCCACTAACTAACAATAAAGTTGAACGAATTAATATAATTAATAATATAAAAAGTAATATTATGCAATCGTTAATATTACAATATAGTGATATTGGTCAAAATGAATTATCTATCTTAATATCTAGAGCTGAAAAGATAGTTATGCGTGATCTTATTATTAGTAATAATATTCGTGTTGATGGGCGTAAATTTAATGACATTCGTAATATTAATATTGCATTAGGTATTTTACCTAGAACACATGGTTCAGCATTATTTTCTAGAGGAGAAACACAAACATTAGTTAGTACTACATTAGGTACAGAACGTAATGCTCAAAATGTTGATGAATTATTAGGAGAACGGATAGATAAATTCTTATTACATTACAATTTTCTACCATATTGTGTTGGTGAAATAGGATTGATTAGTTCTCCTAAACGTAGAGAAATTGGTCATGGTCATTTAGCTAAACGTGCGATTATTCCAGTATTACCTTATAGTAATAATTTTTCTTATACTATACGTTTAGTTTCTGAGGTGACAGAATCTGATGGCTCATCATCTATGGCTTCGGTATGTGGTGCATCATTATCATTAATGGATGCTGGAGTACCTATTAAAACTTCTGTTGCTGGTGTGGCTATGGGGTTAATTAAAAATAATAATAAGTTTATTATACTTAGTGATATTATTAGTAATGAAGATTATTTTGGAGATATGGATTGTAAAATTGCTGGTAGCTATCAAGGAATTACTGCAATACAAATGGATATTAAAACTAATGGTATTACGTTTGATATGATTAAAGAGACTTTACTTCTTAGTAAAGAAGCACGTATATATGTTTTAGATATTATGTCACGTAGTATTAATAAACCAAGATCTGATATTTCTAAATTTGCTCCGCGCATATATACAATTAAAATTAATCCAAATAAAATTAAAAATATTATTGGTAAAGGTGGTTCAGTGATTAAATCTTTAACAGAAGAAACTAATACTAGTATAGATGTACATAATGATGGTACTATTAAAATTGCTGCGTATAATTATAATCAAGCTAATGTAGCAATAAAACGTATTTATGATCTTATTAAAGATATAGAAGTTGGCCAAACATATATTGGTATTGTAATACGTATTGTTAATTTTGGTATATTTTTCAATATAAAAGGTAAAGAGGGATTAGTTCATATTTCTCAAATTACTAATAAATATAAAAATATTAATGATACTGTTAGAATAGGACAAAAAATACCAGTAAAAGTTTTAGAAATAGAACGTAGTGGACGTATTCGTTTAAGTATGAAAGGGATAGTTAGTTAATGTAAATTTAGTTATAATTATTATGTTGATGTAGTTAGTTGTGTTATATTTATTTTTACTTAAATTAGCAATGTTAGTATGCTATTTATGAAACGTTTATTTTTAATTATTATTGATTCATTAGGTATTGGTTTTACAAATGATGCGAATAAATTTGGTGATATTGGTGCTAATACATTAGGTCATATTGCTGAACATTATTATTATAATAAGCATAAAATCTTAAAAATACCTAATTTATCGTCTTTAGGTTTAGTAAAAACTATTCAATATGCTACTAATTATTATCCTATTGGAATGAATTTAAAGGCAAATATTATTGGTGGTTATGCTTATGCTGGTTCATTATCTTCTGGCAAGGATACAATATCTGGGCATTGGGAAATAGCTGGTATATTAGTTCCTAATTGGCATTATTTTAGTAAACTAAATAATAGTATTCCAAACAAACTACTAGACTTAATTTGTGAAATGAATAATTTATCTGGTTTTTTAGGTAATTGTCATGCATCAGGAACTGAAATAATTAAAAAGTTTGGTGAAGAACATATTATTACTGGTAAACCGATTATCTATACTTCTGCTGATTCTGTATGTCAAGTAGCTTGTCATGAAAATATATTTGGATTGTCTAATTTATACAATTTGTGTGTTAGTATAAGAAATATATTAAATAATAGTAATTATTATAGTATTGGTCGAGTAATAGCTAGACCATTTATTGGTGATAATGCTGGTAATTTTGTAAGAACTAAAAATCGTTGTGATTTATCATTAGCTCCACCATCAATTACTGTTTTTCAAAAACTTATTAAAGAAAAGAACGGTACTGTTGTATCAATTGGTAAAATTGCAGATATATATGCTCATGTTGGTATAAACAGACATATTAAAGCTTATGGCATAAATGATTTGTTTAATACAATGATATCAGAAATTAATATAGCTAAAAATAATACTATTGTATTTACTAATTTTGTTGATTTTGATGAACTATATGGTCATAGAAGAGATGTTATTGGTTATGCTTTAGCTTTAGAATTATTTGATTATAGATTATCAGAAATAATTTCTAAAATGAAAAATAATGATTTATTAATTATTACAGCTGATCATGGTTGTGATCCTACTTGGAATGGTACAGATCATACTAGAGAATTTGTACCAATATTAATTTACGGACCTAAAATTAAACCTAGATATTATGGTTATCGTAATTCTTTTGCTGATATTGGACAAACAATAGTAAAATATTTTGATTTATCACCAATGAATTATGGTATATCAATTTTATAAATAAAAAGGAAGTTGTATGGTAACAACACATATTAATGCAAGATATGGTGATTTTTCTGATGTAATATTAATGCCAGGTGATCCTATGAGAGCAAAATATATAGCAGAAAAATTTTTTACTAATTATCGTGAGGTAAATAATGTTAGGGGTATGTTAGGTTATACTGGTTACTATAAGGATAGAATTATATCAGTTATGGGACATGGTATAGGAATACCATCTTGTTCTATTTATGTTAGAGAATTAATAGTAGATTTTGGTGTAAAAAAAATTATTCGTGTTGGTTCTTGTGGTGCTATAAAAAATGAATTAAACTTAAGAGATATTATTATTGGTATGTCAGCTAGTACAAATTCTAAAGTTAATCGTATACGTTTTCTAGATAATGATTTTTCTGCTGTTGCTGATTTTGATATGATTTGTAATGTAGTAAATACTGCAAATATTCTTAATATTAAAGTACACGTTGGTAGTATCTTTTCTACTGATTTATTTTATACACCTAAACATAACAAAAAATTGTTAAATATACTAGTTCAATATAACATTTTAGGAATTGAAATGGAAGCAGCAGGAATATATAGTATTGCTGCTGAGTTGGGAGCTAAGGCATTAGTAATATGTACTGTTTCTGATCATGTATTTAAAAATACTAGTCTTAGTATTTTAGAAAAACAAAAATCTTTTGATAACATGATTATTCTAGCGTTAGAATCACTGTTGATTTAAGGAGAGGTGCCAGAGTTAGGTTTAATGGGACGAATTCGAAATTCGTTAGGAATTATTTAATTCTTTCCAGGGTTCAAATCCCTGTCTCTCCTCATAGATAGATATTTTATTGAGTGATTAATGTAGTGTTACCCCCAATAGCTGTAGTATTAACACTAATAGTACGTTCCAATAGTAATCGTTCTAAGGAAATTTTATGATCACCAAAATTATAATTTTGTATATTTATTAAAGGTTCTTCATCTGTAGATGATTTAATAAATTTAATTAAACGGTTTAAACCTTTATTATCACTATGTATTATAATAGTATCAATAATTATTGATTTAGATGACCAATCATTAATTACCAAAATAGTATTTTTAATTAATTCTGGTAAAATTTTTAATATTTTAGAACATGATTGTAAATTTGATATTAATACCGGATAAGAACCAATACAAAATACAGCAATAAGCTGTACTACTAAATCGATTTCTTGATCAGCTACACATAAAATGTATTTACGAGGTAATAATTTATATTTATTTAATTCACCTGTAGGACCTTCTAATAGATAACTATTACCACTATTAGATATTTTATTATATTCATTACAGATATTGATGATATTTGGATATTTATCTCTTATCCAATCACATAAAATATTATATAGATATCTAGTTCCTTCACTATCAAAACTTATTTTATTTAACGATTTTATAATATTAGGTACAGTAAGATTATTTCTTTTATTTACTAAACGATATAAATAAAGAGGACCACCAGCTTTTGGACCAGTACCTGATAATTTTTCTCCACCAAATGGTTGGACGCCAACTACCGCTCCAATAATATTTCTATTTATATAACAATTACCAGCATTAATATATTTTACTATATTATTAGTAGTATATTCTATTCTTGTTTGTAAACCAAAAGTTAAACCGTAACCGTTGCAGTTTATTTGTTTAATTATATTATTTAATTCATTTTTATCATATCTAATTATATGTAATACTGGACCAAAAATTTCTTTATTTAATTGATCAACACTATCTAATTCAATAATTGTTGGTGTAACAAATGAACCACTATTATTACAATAATTATTATTTTGCCATACTACATAACCATTTTTTCTCATATTATCAATATAACTATTAATTAATAACTTTGCTTCGTTACTAATTACTGGACCAATATCAGTTGATAAATTACTAGGATCACCTACTTTATATTCTAATATTGCCCCCTTTAACATAGATAATGCTAAATCAGCAATATCATTTTGTAAACATAATAATCTTAATGCAGAACAACGTTGTCCAGCACTATCAAATGCTGATTGTATAATATCTAATACAGCTTGTTCTATTAAAGCTGATGAATCAACAATCATAGTATTTATACCTCCTGTTTCAGCAATAATAGGTACAATATTATCTTTAATTCTAGAAAATAAAGTATTTTGTAAAAATTTAGCTACTTTAGTTGATCCAGTAAACATAATACCATTGATTAAATCATTATTTACTAGAGCTGGACCAATAATTTTCCCTTTTCCTGGTAATAATTGTAGTACTCCATCAGGTACTCCTGCATTAAACATAACTTTAACTACTTTACTTGCAATAATTGGAGTTTGTTCTGCTGGTTTAGCTATTACTGTATTACCAACCACTAAAGCAGCAGCTATTTGCCCAATAAAGATAGCTAATGGAAAATTCCATGGACTAATACAAACTACTATACCTAATGGATAATAATTATTATCAAAATAATTATTAGCTTGATAAGCATAATATCTTAGAAAATCTATAGCTTCTCTAATTTCCGATATAGCATTCGTAATAGTTTTTCCCGCTTCACGAATTAATAATCCAATAAAACTATAAATATCTTTTTCTATTAAATCAGCAGCTTTATTTAAAATTATAGCACGTTCATGATAAGTTTTATTAACCCAATACTTAGAACTATATTTACTAATAGCAATTGATTTATTTACATCGTTTAATGATGATTCTTGGCAAGTTCCAACAATATCATGATTATTTGCTGGATTTACTATTTGGTATGTTATACCTTCAGAAATATAGTCTGAACTAATTATTGGTTTTACTTGATAAGGTAAATTATTTTCATTTAGTAAATTTACAATAATATTAGTTAATGTTTGTTCATTATTTATATCTAATCCTAAAGAATTTATTCTAGTTGTGTTATACAAGTTTCTTGGTGATGGTATTTTAGGATTAGATAAACCTATTTTACCTTCTATTTTTTTTAATGATATTATTTTTTCAATTGGATTAATAATTAAATTTTCTATAGGAATAGAATGATCAGCTACTTGATTAATGAAAGATGTATTAGCACCATTTTCTAATAATCTCCTTACTAAATAGGATAATAAAGTATTATATGAACCTACTGGAGCATAAATACGACATGGTCTACTTAATTTATTTAATTTATTATTAACAATATTGTTATATAATGTTTCTCCCATACCATGTAAACATTGAAATTCATATTGTCCTTCATAATAATTTTGTCCAGCGAGATAATAAACTGCTGATAAAGTATAAGCATTATGTGTAGCAAACTGAGGATATATATATTTTGGAACAGATAATAATTTTTTTGCACAAACTAAATATGATAAATCAGTATATATCTTTCTAGTAAAAACTGGGTAATCATTTAATCCATATACTTGAGCATTTTTAATTTCACTATCCCAATAAGCACCTTTAACTAATCTAATCATAAGACGACGTTTAGTACTTTTTGCTAATTGTATTAATTCATCAATAACTTTTATTGATCTTTTTTGATATGCTTGAACAACAAAACCAATACCATTCCAACCACTTAATTCTGGTTCATAACATAGCTTAATTAATAAATCTAATGAAATTTCTAATCTACTAGATTCTTCTGCATCAATATTTAATCCAATATCATATTTTTTAGCTAACAATGTTAATAGTAATAAACGAGGGTATAATTCAGTCATTACTAGTTTGTATTGTGATCTACAATATCTAGGGTATAAAGCTGATAATTTTATTGATATACCTGGCCCGTTATAAATACCTAAACCATTAGAATGTTTGCCAATTATGTGAATTGCTTCCTGATAAGCATTAGTATATGATAAAGCATCATGATTAGTTAAAGCAGCTTCTCCTAGTATATCATACGAATAACGAAATCCATTTTTTTCTAATTTACCAGCTGTTTTTATTGCTAAATTTATATTTGAGCCAGTAACAAATTGTTTTCCTATTAATTGCATAACAGTATTTATCGATTTTCTTATTATGAAATTAATATTTTTATTTATAAAATTTTTACCAAAAAATTTTTTATTTTTTCTATTATATTGGTTTGATATTAATTTATTAACTATAATTAATCCTCTTGTAGCAAGATTAACTAATATTGATTTATTTCCAAGGTGACTAATCCAATCTTTATTACAAATTTTATCATATATTAATAGATCTTTAGTATTATTATCAGGTATTCTTAATAATGCTTCTGCTAAACACATTAAAGTAATACCTTCTTTTGAAGATAATGAAAATTCTTGTAATAAATTTTGTACTAAATTAATTTTACTATTTATATTTTTTTTATTACTTACTCTTATTTTTTTAGTTAGTTCAGTTGCTAATATGTTAATATTACTTGATATTTCCGATGAAATATGTAATTGTTCTAGTAAATATGGTATAATTATTTCTTCTTCACAATACCAAAAATTTGTTATATTATTACGTATTATTGATTGAGGTATTATATTATTAGACAAATTAATAAATGGATGATTTAGTTTAATATCAGATATATTAATTGGTGTTTTCATATCTAAATGAAGTTTATTAAGAGATTCTATAGGAATTGGTAATTCTAATTTACTACTTTTTTTGTTTTTAAAATTAATTGTTTCTAGATAAGAATATATAATTTCATTGCATAATTCATCTATAGTACAATTACGTTGTGTAGATAATTGTTGTATATGATCTTTTATTATATTATTTAATTTTATATGCATATTATTCATCCATATTATTAAAATATTGACACTATTAAAATTTAGAATAATTTAAATAAATATTTTAAATTAGTAATTGTATATTGATTTTACCAATATAATAACATAAAAGTATTAATTTATATTATATAAACCTAGATTTTAATAAAAAATTTTAACCTAAATATTTATTTAAATTATCTAATTAATCGGTGAGAGAGGGATTCGAACCCTCGATACTTAATTTTGTATACATACTTTCCAAGCATGCTCCTTAAACCACTCGGACATCTCACCATAATTTTAGATAGTAATTATTTGTTGTTAAAGTAGTTAGTTAACTATATCATAATATAATATAATGTAATACATAATTTAATTTAGTGTTAATTATTATTAATCATATTTTTTTATTTTGTTAATTATGTATTATCAATTATATTATTTATAATAATTTACTATTAACTTAATTCAATTAATGTTATTAATAAAATTATTAATAAAAATTAGTTTTGTAACACTAATTTCCAGAATATTAGGTTTCATTCGTGACATAATGATATTAAGAATATTTGGAGTTAATTGGATGTTAGATGCTTTTTTAGTAGCATTTAAATTACCTAATTTATTTAGAAAAATTTTTTCCGACGGAATTATATCACAAATTTTTATCCCAATATTAACTAAATATAAAAATAGTAACGATATAATAAATATTCATAATTTTATTTCTTATGTATTTGGATTATTCATAATTTTATTATTAGTAGTTACGTTAATTACTATTTTTTTTATGCCAAAAATTATTACTATAATTGCTCCTGGTTTTGTTAAAAACGATTATATTTTTTCATTAACAATAAAGTTATCCAGAATTATTTTTCCATATATAATTTTAATTTTATTTATTACTTTTACTAGCACAATATTAAATGTTTGGGGTTATAAAATAATTTCTTCTACTACATCAATTTTTTTTAATATTAGCATAATTATATTTACTCCATTACTTAGTAGTTTATTTAATTTATCAATTTTTGGATTAGCTTGGTCTGTTATTATTGGAGGAATAATACAATTATGTTATCAATTTATATTCTTAAAGAAAATTAATATGTTAATTATTCCTAGATTTAATTTTAATTATATAAAACTATTTAATTTATTTCATAATACTAGTGCATTTATCATTATTAATTTTATAGGTCAAATAATAAATATTATTAATACTATGTTTGCTTCTTTTTTTATGACCGGGTCTTTATCTTGGATATACTATGCTGATCGTATTGTTGAATTACCTTCTGGGTTATTAATTACATCATTAAATACTATTTTACTACCAATACTATCGTATAGTTTTATAACAAATGATATAAGTAGTTATATAAAACAATTAAACTGGGGTATAAAATTATGTTTTATTTTTGTTATTCCTAGTTCTGTTGCTTTAGTAATTTTGTCTTATCCAATAGTTATTACATTGTTTCAATATAATGATTTTTCTAGATATGGTATATATATGATACAAAAATTATTGATTATTTATTCAATTGGGTTAATTGGATTAGTATTAACAAAATTATTAACTATTAGTTTTTATTCTTGTAATAATACTAAAGTTTTGGTAAAAATATCGATAATTATAGTTATATTAACACAAATTATGAATGTATTATTTGTACATATATTTAGTAATTTGGGTTTATCTATATCTAATACTATTTCTTATTATATACAAGCTATCTTATTATATCTTTATTTATTAAAAAACCGATTGTTACTTTTTCACTATAGTATAATTAGTTTTTTATTTAAAATAATAGTATCGGTATTAGTTATGTCTTTTGTTTTAATAAAATTATTATCATTAATGCCAAATTGGGATAGTATATCAATATTTTATAGATTAATTAGAATTTTATTATTAGCTATGTTAGGAGCAATAGTATATTTTTTTACATTATGGATTACTAGATTAAAAATAAAAGAAATTTTTTATTTTTATTATAATTTTTAAATATTATTTTTATATTATATCAACAACATCTATACCTAATAGACTTAAACTAACTTTAATAGTTAAGGAAGTTACTAATAATAGTAATATTCTACTTACTCTTATTTTTTTATCAGATTTTAATATATGACAGTTTTCATAAAAATTAGAAAATAAATTAGCTAAATTATATAAATAATCACATAATAAGTGGGGTGTGCCGTATTTAGATATATTATTAATTATTTCTTCTAGTCTTAGAATATGTATAATCAATAGAATTTCTTCATTTGTACCAAAATAATAATTTTTATAATTAGAATATTTATATTGTTTAATATCTATTTTTTTTAGTATAGAATTAATACGAATATAAGCATATTGTATGTAAATTACTGTATTACCGCGTAAATTTAATATTTTATCCCAACTAAATACATAGTTAGATGAACGATTTCTTGATAAATCAAAGTATTTAATAGCTCCAACACCAAGAACTTTAGAAATCCTATATAATTTTTCATTACTTATTTTAGGATATTTATTTTTTATAATAATACTTACTCGTTTAATTGATTCATTTAGTAAATCTATTAACTTTATTGTATTTCCTTCACGGGTTTTAAATGGTTTATTATCTTTGTCTAATACCATACCTAAAATATGATGTTCTAATTTAAATGATTTTGGTATATAATTTGCTGCACGTGCTATAAAAAATATATTTTTAAAATAACTTTGTTGACGTGAATCTACATAATATATAATTTTGTCAGCTTTTAATATTTCATATCTATATTTAATAGATGCAATATCAATAGTCGAATATAAATAAGTTCCATTCTCTTTTCTAATTATTACATGTGTAGAATTATCTTTTTTGTTATTATTTATTATTACCAATGATAAATAATTTTTATTAACTGTAATTCCTTTGTTTTTTAAATCATTAACAATATCTAATAACATATTTTTATAAAAACTTTCTCCTACATTATCAATATTATCTAATGTGACATTTAATAAATTATAAACATATTGATTATTTTTAGTTGTAACATTCACTATTTTACACCATATTTTATTATAATAAATATCTCCATTTTGTAATTTTAGTAAGTTTAAGTTTACCTGATCAACAAAATTATTATTAGTATCATAATAACTTTTTGCTCTTTTATAAAGTTTATCTAGTAACTGAATATTACTAATTACTTTACTATTTATATTAATATTAATTTTTTCTAGATATGTAATTAATATACTAAAAGGTATACCCCAATCGCCTATATGATTTATTTTTATTACATTGTATCCTAAAAAACTTAATATTCTTACCATAGAATCACCTATAATAGTAGATCTTAAATGACCTACATGCATTTCTTTAGCTATATTGGGTGAAGAATAATCAATAACAATATTTTCTAATTTTTGTATTTTACTAATATTTAATCTCGAAGAATTTATTAATTTTTTTAAACTACAAGATAACCAACTAATTTTTAAAAAAATATTTATAAAGTTTGTATTAGTAATATTAATTTTATCTATTATATAAAGTGATTTTAATTGATTTTTGATATTTTCTGCCAGTATTGTAGGTTTTATATTAATAATATTAGCTAATGATGTTATACCATTAATTTGATAATGGCCAAATTTATTATGTTTAGTAGTTTTAACTACTAAAACATTAGTATTTTTTTTTATATTTAGAGTAAGTAAAATTTGTTTTAATTTCATTGATATTATAGTATTTATATTCATAACTTTTATATGATAAATTATAGAACGTTTAATCAATAAAATAATTTATGTAAATTATTATTATGATATAATTATATTGTATCGTTATTATGAGTTGGTATCAATAGGTAAATTAATGCAAAGATTACATTGCGGCGAAATTAATATATCACATATTAATAAACAAGTAATAATTTATGGTTGGGTAGATTGTATAAGAAATTTAGGAAAATTAATTTTTATTGATTTACGTGATTATTCAGGAATTGTTCAGTTGTGTTTTATTCCTAAATATAAATTTGTTTTTAGTCAAGCAATAAAATTAAAAAATGAGTTTTGTATTAAAATTATTGGTTTAGTAAAAAATAAATTTAAAAAAAAAGAAAAAAAAGTTACTGATAGTATAGAAATACTAGTAATAAATTTAAATATAATAAACAAATCTAAGATTCTACCAATAAATATTAATAATATTACAAATGAAGAAAAAAGACTAAAGTTTCGTTATCTAGATTTACGTAGTAGAAAGATGACTAATAATATTATAACACGTTCTAAAGTATTTTATATTATTAATACGTTTATGACAAAGAATAATTTTTCTTATATCGATACTCCAATATTAACAAATCCATCCTATAATGGAGCTCAAGATTATATAGTATCTAGTAAAATTAATAATCAACGTTATTCGTTACCCCAATCCCCACAAATATTTAAACAACTATTAATGATATCAGGTTTTAATAAATATTATCAAATAGCAAAATGTTTTCGTGATGAAGATTCAAGATCTGATCGACAACCAGAATTTACTCAATTAGATATAGAAACATCATTTATTAATACTAATGAGTTAATGAAAATAACAGAACGTTTAATTAAATATTTATGGTATAAGATTTTAGATATTAAATTAGATAAATTTATTAAAATTTCTTATAATGATGCAATTTGTCGTTTTGGTACAGATAAACCAGATTTACGTAATAATATAGAATTAATAAATTTAACTAAATTATTCGCAAATATTAATAAAAATTATAATGAAATATATAATTTTGATGTAAATAGTATTATTGCAATAAATATAGATAATATATATATTAATAATGAAGATATTAATAAATATATTAAATATATTAATTGTCATAATATTAAAATGTCTTTTTGGATAAAAATTAGTACTAAACTTAATAAGTTAAATTTAGAGGGATCAGCATTAAAAGTATTTGATTATAAGTTTTTAATAAAAATTTTAGATTTTTTAAAAAAACCTAGTTGTTATGGTACTATTTTTTTTGTAATAGATAATTTTTATAAAGCTGTTAGTATTTTGGGGAAATTAAGATTAATAATTAGTTCAGATTATGACTTAAATTATATTAAATGGGCTCCTTTATGGATTACTGATTTTCCTTTATTTAAAGTAAAAAATAACGTACTATCTTCTATGCATCATCCATTTACAGCTCCTAAGTGTAAAGATATTAATTACATCATTGAATATCCTAAATCTATATTAGCTAATTCATACGATATTGTTATAAATGGCTATGAAATTGGTAGTGGTTCAGAACGTATCAATAATTATAAAATGCAAAAAATAATTTTTAATATATTAGGTATTAGTAAATATAAACAAAATAAATATTTTGGTATATTATTAAACGCACTAAAATATGGAGCTCCTCCACATGCTGGTTTAGCTATAGGTTTAGATCGTTTATTAATGTTATTAACTGATTCTAGTAGTATAAAAGATGTTATTGCTTTTCCTAAATTAACATCTCGAATAAATATACATTTTTAATATACAAAATAATTTAACTATAGTAGTAGTATATTAATAATTAACGTGTTAATGTTTTTATTTAAAAAAATCAATTATGTCAAGTAATACAAATAAAATTATTTTAGGTATAGATCCTGGATTAAATATTACTGGTTATGGTTTAATAAAATTTAATAATTTTAATATTAATTATTTATACGGTGATTATATTTATTGTGGTAGATTATATCATTTATATGATAAATTAAAACTAATATATAATACTATATATAACATTACTAGTAAATTCTTACCTAATTGTATTGTGGTAGAAAAAATTTTTATGTCTAGAAATGCTGATACAGCAATTAAATTAGGTCACGCTAGAGGAGTAGCTATTGCTGCTACTGTTAATTTTAATATACCACTATTTGAATATACTGCTAAACAGGTAAAAAAAATTATTGTAGGTAGTGGTTCAGCAAATAAGTTACAAGTAAAATACATTATATGTAAGTTATTAAATTTAAAAATTAGTTTAAAATTTGATGTAACTGATGCATTAGCAATTGCCGTGACACATTGTTATAATATTAGTAATTTAAATAAACTAACTAACAATTATTAAATTACTAGTTATTTTATAAATACTTTATTAGATTACATATATTACTATAAAATTTAATTTAACATATACTACTTAACATATTTATACTAACATTAACTAATATATTGTTATTAATAATTAACTTGTTATTAATAACTATATAATAAAATGTTAATTGAAATTAAATTATACCACATGAAATTATATCGCTTAGTTACTATTATTACATTATTAATATTATTATTACAATTATTTAATTCTTACAACTATTTAAGATTTACTAAACAATTAAGTAATTTACTATTATTAGAACCTGTTAATAATTTTAATTTTCTAAATAGTTTAGAGTATAAGTACAATGATATTAATACTCAATATTTATTATATATTAACAAAGTTAACTTTATTAAAAATATGAAACCATTTAAAAAATATTTTGTAAATAATAGTTTATATGTAATTAATCATATTTTACTAGTTCTAAATATAATAAAATATTACACATGTAATTTATTAGAAAAATTACATAAAAATATTATTTTTTTTAATACAAAAAAATTTTTTCCTGAAAATATAAACTGTTGTTATAAGGTATTTAATGGTTATATAAGTGGTAATTTTTTTTCTAGCGCACGTTTATCAGGATTAACTAATAATGATATTGAAATTATTAAAACAGCACTAAAATGGCGTATAAATTTAAATAAATTAAAAAATGGTGATCAATTTTCAGTACTGGTTAAATTAAATAATTCCTCTAGTAAAGAAAATTATTATAGTCAACTAATTGGTATTAGAATTAATACTAATGGTAAAGATTTTTATGCTTTTAGAGCATATAATGGTAAATTCTATAATTTAAAAGCTATAAGATTAACTAATAATTCTATACTATATCCTACTAGTAAAAAATTTCGTATTTCATCTAAATTTAGTTTTAATAGATTTAATCCAATTACTAAAATTATGAAACCACATAGAGGGGTAGATTTTGCTATGCCTAAAGGTACCCCAATATTTTCTGTTAGTGATGGTAAAGTTATTAGTAGTAAAATTGACAAAGCTGCAGGAAAATATATTACTATTAATCATGATAATCAATATATTACAAGATATATGCATTTAGACAAGTTATTAGTTAAGTCAGGACAATTTGTTAAGTACGGAGATTGTATAGCTTTATCAGGTAATACTGGTTATTCTACCGGTCCACATTTACATTTTGAAGTTTGGATCAATAATCATGCAGTTAATCCACTTACTATTAGATTACCTTGTATAACTAAATTAATTGGAACTGATAAATTGAAATATATTAAAATGGTTAATTTTTTGTTACCTAAATTAAAATTCAATTAAAAATTGTTTACTATTATAAATAGTATTAATTTTTATTAATATAAAGTACTAGTTTTGGTAAAATTATTATACTATTATAATGTTATGTAACTTATTATTAAATTTAATTAATAAAGGAATAGTGTTAATATGTTTCGTATTATTATATTTTTAATTACTAATATAGCAGTACTAATAGTATTTAGTTTAGTACTATGTATTTTAGGTATTAATATAAATACAATATATCACTTGTTATTTTTAGCTATTGTGTTTGGATTTAGTGGTTCTTTAATATCTTTATATATGTCAAAATATATTGCATTACGATTAGTAAATGGTGAAATTATTAAAACACCAAGAAATAATATTGAGTGTTGGTTATTAGAAATAATAAATAATCAGTCAAAAATATTAGGTATTAATAATCCCGAATTAGTTATTTATAGTTCTAATGATTTAAATGCTTTTACTACTGGTGCTAGACGTCAATCATCTTTATTAGCAATTAGTACTGAATTAATAAAAAAAATGGATAAAAACGAAATACAAGCTGTAATAGCTCATGAAATGAGTCATATAGTTAATGGAGATATGATTACTATGACTTTAATACAAGGTGTTACTAATACTTTTGTTATATTTTTATCTAGAATTTTTGCACAATTATTTTCTGGTATTAATTCAGATGATAACGATAGAAATAACAATCAGATTATATATTTTATTACATCTCTAATATTAGAACTAGTATTTGGTATACTAGCTAATATAGTCGTTCTTTGGTTTTCTCGTAAAAGGGAATTTTATGCTGATGCTGGAGCAGCAAAGTTAGTTGGTGTAGATAATATGATTATTGCATTAAATAAATTAAAAATGAATTATAATAAATTTAATATTGATAATTCTATTAGTTCTTTTTGTATTAATGGTAAATATAGTTATAATTTTAGTGAATTATTTATGTCTCATCCTACTTTAGAAAGAAGAATTCAAGCATTAATAAATAAAACTTATTTAAGTTAAAATAGTTGTAAAATTATGAAAACTAATTATATTAGAATTATGCTATTGATATATTAAAATACTTTAATGTATATTAATTTATAATTACTGGTAGATTTATAGAAACTAATTTGTGTTAAGATATACTTTATAATAAATTGTTTTTATCATATACTACTACACATTATTTAATATTTTTTAAGGAAAGTAAAATATGGCGAAAATTACAGGTCAAGTAAAATGGTTTAATGAATCTAAGGGTTTTGGTTTTATTACTCCATCAGATGGTAGTAAGGATGTATTTGTACATTTTTCAGCAATTCAAGGTAATGGTTTTAAAACTTTATCTGAAGGACAAAATGTAGAATTTGAAATTCAGGATGGTCAAAAAGGACCATCAGCAATTAATGTTACTACAATATAATTTATTTTTTACTTAAATTTGGTAGAGTATATAAATTACGTAATACAGCCACTAATATTATATTATATTATTAATAATATGATAGGTGGTTGTGTTATTTATAATATTAAATAGATTTATAATTTAAATGTGAAATTAATTAAATTTTTAAATATATACATATTATTTATGATTTATTAATATAGTATTATGTATAATGTTTTCGTATGTTTAAAAATAATAAGTATTCATTATTAATTAATACTTTAGCTACTACTGGAATAGTATACGGAGATATTGGGACTAGTCCGTTATATACTTTAAAAGAATGTTTTAACAACCAATATGGTATTAATATCAATTATATTACCGTATTTGGTTTCTTATCAATTATTTTTTGGTTACTAATTATAATAGTTTCCATTAAGTATTTATTATTTGTTATGAAAGCTAATGATGCTGGAGAGGGGGGGATTTTAACTCTTACTTTATTATCTACTAGAAATATCAATAATAAATTTACTAATGTATTAATAATATTAGGATTATTAGGAGGTAGCTTTTTTTATGGGGAAACTATTATTACTCCAGCTATCTCTATAGTTTCTGCTACTGAGGGGCTACAAATTATTACCCCATTTTTTAAAAAATTTATCACTCCAATAGCTATTGTTATATTAACTATATTATTTATATTTCAAAAATACGGTACTACTAATATCAGTAAATTATTTACACCAATTATGATAATTTGGTTTTTAACAATAGGAATTTTAGGTATCACTGAAATTATTAAATTTCCAGAAATACTTACTGCATGTAATCCCAAATGGGCTCTTGTTTTTATAAAAAAATATCATAATGTTTCTTTATTTGCTTTAGGTACAGTAATTTTATCTATTACTGGAGTTGAAGCTTTATATGCTGATATGGGACATTTTGGTACATTACCAATTCGTTTAGCTTGGTTTTTTTTAGTATTACCAACATTAGTATTAAATTATTTTGGACAGGGTGCTTTAATTTTATCTAATATAAAATATGTTAGTAATCCATTTTTTTTTCTTGCTCCTAATTGGGCTATGTTACCATTACTAATTATAAGTACTATGGCAACAATTATAGCATCTCAAGCAGTAATATCTGGAATTTTTTCTTTAACAAAACAGGCAATAAATTTAAATTACTTACCTTCTATGAAAATTATTTATACTTCTGAAATAGAATCTGGACAAATATATATTCCTGTAATTAATTGGTTATTATACATAATAGTATTAGCTGTTATAATTATATTTGAGCATTCTAGTAATTTAGCAGCAGCTTACGGCATAACAGTAACTAGCGCTATGGTGCTAACTAGTATACTACTATATATAGTAATTATACGTTATTGGCAGTGGAATATATATTTAGCAACACTATTACTAATAATTTTCTTATGTTTAGATATTATGATGTTTACTATAAATATATTAAAAACTTTATCTGGTGGATGGTTAACTATACTAATTAGTCTAATAATTTTTACTATTATGATGATATGGAGATATGAAAAATTAAATTTATTCTGTCAGGTTAATAAACATGATAATTCTTTAAGTGCTTTTATTATTTCTCTTAATAAATATCCACCAATTATAGTACCTGGTACTGCAGTATTTATATCTTACGCTATAAATAATATTCCTATCGCATTATTACAGAACTTAAAACACAATAAAATTATTCATACTAGAACAATTTTATTAAACATTAAAGTAAAAAATACTCCATTAGTTTACAATATAAAACGTGTAAATATAGAACAATTATCTCCAACTTTTTGGCGTGTTATTGCTTGTTATGGTTTTAAAGAAACTCCTAATATGGAAGAAATATTTAATAGATGCAAAGTAGATGGATTATTTTGTCAAATGCAAGAAATATCTTTTTTTATATCATATGAATCATTAATTTTGAATCGCAAATCTTGGTATTCTAAAATTAGTGGTAAATTATTTACAATACTATACCATAATTCAATAAAAATATCTGATCAATATTTAATACCAACAAATAGAGTAGTTAAATTAGGTACACAAATAGAAATATAAATCTTAATTATTATTTATAATAAATCAACTTGACATAATAA
>JAOBJL010000002.1 GCA_025728545.1 Candidatus Lightella neohaematopini | reverse complement strand
TTATTATGTCAAGTTGATTTATTATAAATAATAATTAAGATTTATATTTCTATTTAAATTGAAATAATAATATTATCAATATATATTAATATTTATATATTAATTAATATTAATTTAATGTTATGCGTATTAGTAAATATCCAATTTTTACAAGTAAAAATATTTTTTCTAATATAGAAAATATTAGTTATAAATTAATGCTACGTGCTGGTATGATTCGTAAATCATCTAAAGGAATTTATATTTGGTTACCTATTGGTGTACGTGTTTTAAATAAAGTAATATATATTATAAAAAAATATATGAATAGTATAGGTGCTGTAGAATTAATTATGCCGATAATACAACCAGAATATTTATGGAAACAAAGTGGTAGATTAGAAATTAGTAATTTGGAATTAATATCTATTATTGATCGTAAGCAAAAAAAGTATATTTTAGGACCAACTAATGAAGAATTAATATTAAATTTAGTTAATAATGAAATTCATTCTTGTAAAAATTTACCAATAATTTTTTATCAAATACAGTATAAATTTCGTGATGAAAAAAGACCTTGTTTTGGAATAATACGTTCCAGAGAATTTCTTATGAAAGATGCTTATTCATTTCATTCTAATAAATTGTCGTTAGAACAAACATATAAAGAAATTTTTTGTTTATATAAAAAAATATTTAACTGTATGAAAATTAATTTTTCTGTTATTCAAGCAGATAATGGATATATGGGTGGAGATATATCTCATGAATTTTATGCCAAAAAAACTAATAGTTGTAAAATTAAAAAATATTCTGAAGATTTAAAAAAATCAAAATTAATAAAAATATCAAATATTAATTCTATAAATGAGTTATCGAATAAATTATGTATATCAATAAAAAAAATAGTAAAAGTAGTTATTATATGGAATACTAATTTATTAAAATATAATAGTTCATTATTAGCTTTAGTTACTAGAGCAGATAAAAAGTTAAATTTTTTTTGTGTTAGTAAAGTATTAGATTTAAAATTACCAATTAAACTAGCTTCAAAAAAGGATATTAAAAGCATATTAAAAATTGATCATAATATTATTGGTATATTAAATTTATCAATACCAGTAATTATTGATCATAATGTAGCTAATATGAAAAATTTTGTTACTAGCACAAATATCAATGAAGAATATTTAATAAATGTTAATTGGGGTAATAACTTAAATTTACCTGAAATAAAAAATTTATGTGATTTAAATACTAAATCTAATAAAATTAAAGATAATGGAATAGAAATTGCTCATATTTTCCAATTAGGAACAAAATATTCTAATTTAATGAAAGCTTATATAAAAAATAATAAAGATAAAATGAAATTTATTATGGGATGTTATGGTATAGGAATCACAAGATTAATTGCAGCTATTATTGAACAAAATAATGACCAATATGGCATAAAATGGCCACCTATTATAGCGCCTTTTACTGTAGCAATAATACCAATTAATTTTTATTCTTCAATAGAAGTAAAAAATAAAACAGAATACATCTACAAAGAATTATTATATTATAATATAGATACCATTCTTTATGATCGTGAAGAATATTTTGGTGTTATGTTAAATGATATAGAATTAATAGGTATACCTAACATATTAATTATCAGTAAAAATAATTTAAATAAAGGTATAGTAGAATATAAAAACCGTATTGATAATACTATTATTACAATTAATACTAATAAAGTAATACAATTTTTATTACAAAAAACAAAAAATGTTATTTAATAAAAATATTTATTTTTATTAAACCAATATAAATACCAATAGTTATTACTAACTGATACACTATGTATAGTTACAAAATATCCTATAGCTGCAATTAATTTATTATTGTAAAATAATATAGGTATAATTTTCCTTTGCCATGGAGGAACTGATAATAATTTCCAGACTTTTTTTAAAGTAATATGGTGTTTAGTATTTATTAATTTAACTAATGTTTTACTTTTTAAATTAAAACGTATTGATACAATATCTGTTACTACTGGTGCTTTAACAATAGACACTAATTTTTTATTATTAATATTATTTATTTTTAAAAATATAATTTCTCCCAAATTTAATGGTAATAAAATTTTTTTATAATTATTAATTGATGTAAATATAATTGTTTTACTACAAAAATCTTTATATTGATTACTGAATTTATGTATATATAAACGATTTCTAAATTTTTGTATTATAAAATTACTTAAATAAAACTTAGCCAATGAATCATTTTTACTTAAAACTACTTCATTCCATATTATATTTAGTTTTTTATAAGAACAAGATATTAAAGTTTTTTTTATTAACCAATAACGCAAAATAGCTAAATAATAAATTTTACTAGTATTTAGTATATCATTTAATATTAATGATCCATCATAAAAAACTATATTGGAAAATATATTATCTAATAGTTTATTAATTAACTGTTCTTGATTTAAACATAAATAAGCACTTAAAGTAACATTTTGACAAAAATTATGCCATCTTTTTTGTAATAACGGAATAATATCATTTCTCAAGAAATTACGATCTAACGAATTATCATAATTACTATAATCATTTACCCAATTTAATTTATTTTTATTAGCATAAGATAACAACATTATTTTTGAACAATTTAGTAAAGGTCTAAGCAATCTACTATGATAAAATAATTGATTTACTGACATTGCAGATAAACCTCTTGGCCCGCTACCACGTTTTAATGCCAAAAAAAAAGTTTCTACTTGATCATTTTGATGATGTGCAGTAACTAATATTTCATTGTATTGTATAATACTTAATAATTTTTTATATCTTTGATTACGTGCATTTTGTTCAAAATTACCTTTATTTATATTAATTTTAATGATATCGTGTAAAAATAATACATCACGTTGTTTACATTCATAAATACAATGCTGTAACCACTGATTAGATAATTTATTTTGTTGATGATCAATATAACATGCTCTTAAAAATATATTGTTATATTTATTTCTTAGTGTTGTAATTATATCTAATAATACCATGGAGTCTAAACCACCACTAAAAGCTAACAATAAGTATTTATATGGACTAATAATGCTTCTTACTTGTTGTTGTAAATATTTAGTATAATCTTTAATCATTCTATTTATGTTATTAATTCATAATTATAATTAATTAATTTATGATAACGATTTCTTAGTAATTGTTTCTTATCTAAGAATTTTAATTCATTTAAATCTATTAATAATTGTTTTTTTATATTCATTGCAGTCAATTGCAAATTTTTATGAGCACCACCTAAAGGTTCATTAATAATATTATCAATTAATTTTAATTTTTTTAAATTTTTTGCAGTTATATTCATTGATTCTATTGACGATAATATCTTACTACTATCTTTCCATAATAATGTAGCACATCCTTCTGGAGATATAACTGAGTATATACTATATTGTAACATGTTAATTTTATCACCTACTCCAATAGCTAAAGCACCACCAGAACCACCTTCTCCTATTATAATACATATTATTGGTACACTTAAATGAGACATCACTAATAAATTTTTTGCTATCGCTTCTGCTTGCCCCCGTTCTTCAGCTTCTACTCCAGGATATGCTCCAGGAGTATCAATAAAAGTAATTATTGGCATATTAAAGCTATTAGCTATATACATTAATCTAAGAGCCTTACGGTAACCTTCAGGTGAAGGCATGCCAAAATTATGTTTAACCTTATCTTTAATACTACGACCTTTTTCATGTCCTATTATCATTACTGGAAATGATTCTAAACGAGCAATACCTCCTATAATAGCTTTATCATCAGAAAACATTCGATCACCAGATAGTTGGTCAAAATCAGTAAAAATAGTATTAATATAATCTATAGTATGCGGTCTTAATGGATGTCTTGCTAATTGTATTATTTGCCATTTATTTAAATTAGAAAATATTTTATTGGTTAATTTTACAATTTTCTTTTTTAATTTACTAATTTCATTAGATAGATTAACATTATTCATCTTTATTTTATCATTACTAAGACTTAACAAGTTAATTCTTTCTTCTAATTCTATAATTGGTTGTTCAAAATCAAGATATTCTAGATTCATAATACTAATTATTGATTATTATTTATTATTTGGATGAATAAACATATCAATTTGATATTTTAAATAATTACCATACTGTTTAGATTTGTTTATAATATCATTTATATAATCTTCATCAAATTTATTATTTATTTTTAATAAACGAAATACGTTAGATTTCACTAATTGCATAATTATAGCTCTATTAACTATTTTATGATCAATTCTTGTACAAAAATCTAATAAATTTTTAAATTTTCCATGACTACGTTTTTTTATAATTTCTTTAGCTATATTCAAACCTAAACCATTAACCATACCTAAACCACATATAATAGTATTATTATAAACATAACAATAATATTGACTATAATTAATTTCTGGTAACATAACTTTTATATTCATGTTATTACATTCTTTAATTAAAGTAGATATTTTCTTTTGATTGTTTATATTAGTTGTCATCACGGATGACAAAAATTCTGCTGGATAATTAGCTTTTAACCATAATGTGTAGTATGATAACAGTGCATACGCAGTAGAATGCGATTTATTAAAACCATAATGAACAAACTTTTCTAGAAAGTAAAATATTTTAGCAGCTAAATTTTCATCAATATTATTATTTTTGGCATTACTAATAAATAATGATTTTTGTTTACTCATTTCTATAAAATTTTTTTTACTAATTGTTTGACGTAATATATCAGCATTAATAAAGCTATAACCAGCTAATATTTGTGCTATTTGTATAACTTGCTCTTGATATAAAATAATACCATAAGTAGACTTAAGAATTGGTTTTAATAAATTATGTTGCCAATTAACATCAGGATAATAAATTTTTTCTATACCATGTTTACGATTAATAAAGTTATCTACCATACCAGATTGTAATGGTCCAGGACGAAATAAAGCTATTAATGCAATAATATCTTCAAAAGAATCTGGTTTCAATCTTCTAATTAAATCTTGCATGCCTTTTGATTCTAATTGAAAAACTGCATTAGTATTAATTTTATTTAATAAAATAAAACTATTTTTATCGTTTAATTTAATATCAGATAAATTAACATTACTTAATCCTAATTTTTTATTTTTTTTATTAATCATATTTATAGTATGATTAATAATTGTTAAGGTTCTTAAACCTAAGAAATCAAATTTTACTAAACCAATTTTAACTATATCAGTTTTATCTAACTGTATTGCTGCATAATTACTTTTATCATCAAAATATAATGGGGCAAAATTAATAATTTTATCTGGTGTAATTACAATTCCTCCAGCATGTCTACTAACATTACGAACAACTCCTTCTAATTTAAAAGCCATATTTAATATAGTTTTCACATCTTTATTATAATTAAATAATTTAACTAATTTTGGTTTAATTAAAAATGCTTTTTTTAAAGTCATACCAAAATCTATAGGAATTAATTTAGCAATTTTATCTACAAAATTATAATGATATCCAAGAACTCGTCCAACATCACGAATAACTGCTCTAGCAGTTAAGGTTCCAAAAGTAATAATTTGTGCTACATTATCTACACCATACTTATTAACAACGTAATTAATTACTAAATCTCGTTTTTCCATACAAAAATCAATATCTAAATCAGGCATAGATAATCTTTTTGTATTTAGAAATCTTTCAAAAATTAAACCAAATACTAATGGATCTAATTCTGTAATATTTAAAGCGTAAGCTACTAGTGATCCTGCACCAGATCCTCTACCTGGACCAACAGGTATATTATTATTTTTTGCCCAATTAATAAATTCTGATACTATTAAAAAATAATTAGTAAACCCAGTTTTAATAATAGTATTTAATTCTACATTTAGTCTTTGGTAATAAATAATCCATTTTTTATTTTTTGTCACTTTATCAGTAAAATTAGTTTTTATTCTATTCAGTAATCCGCGTTTGGCAATTTTTACTAGATACTTTTCAGAAGTGTATTTTTTCGGTACATCAAATTTAGGTAGTAAGTATTTTCCTAATGTAATAGTCATATTACATCTTTTAGCTAATTCAACACTATTAATTAGTGATTCTGGTATATCATTAAATAATAAACACATTTCTTCTTCATTTTTCATATATTGTTCTTTACTATAAGTAAATAATAAATTTTTACTATTATTTATATAACTACTATTGCTAATAGCAACTCTAATTTTATGTGCTTCAAAATCATTCTTTTCTAAAAATCTAACATTATTAGTTGCTAACAATGGTAAATCTTGATTTACAGATAAATTAATAGCTTTGCTTAAATATTCATCTTCTGATGTAAAACCATTACGCGTTATTTCTAAATAAAAATTATTTCGAAAATAGGTTTTATAAAATGAAATATAGTATTTTAATTTATTATTTTGATTATATAATAAACATTGACCTATATCACCAAATTGTGCTCCAGACAAAATAATTAATCCAACATTATAATTTTTTAACCAATCACGGTAAATAAATACACTAGAAGAATTTATTTTAAATTTATGTGCTTTAGATATTAAATAAATTAAATTGGTATAACCAGTATTATTCATTACTAGTATTGTAATTGCATATGATTGGTGACTATTAACATAATCTTTAAGAATAAAATCGGAACCAATAATTGGTTTTATACCACAATTAGAAGCAATATTATAAAATTTAATTACACCATATAAATTAGTAAAATCAGTAATTGCTAATGCAGGCATTTTAAATTTTACTGCTTGATTTACTAATTGGTTAATATTAGATAATCCATCTATTATAGAATACTCACTTCTTACATGTAAATGTATAAATTTAGGTAACATAATAATTATAAATTATATTATTTAATATAAATATTATCTGTCTACATTAATGTTTTGTAATATTATTTTTGTTGCTAACTCACTAGCATTTAAATTTATTTTTTTATGTAAGTTAACAAAAATATTTTTGATTTTACGTTGATAATTTTTATTTAAAATAATTTTAATGATTGTAGATGCTAGCAATTCTGGTTTAAGATTATGTTGTATATATTCATTAACTATATATTTATTAGCTAATAAATTAGGTAATGATATCCATTTAACATGAACTAACATTTTTGCAATAATAAAATCTAGCAATGGAATACGATAACCAACTACCATTGGACATTTAGCTATCATACATTCTAATGTTGCTGTACCTGATGCTAATAAAGCTATATCAGAAGCTACCATAATTCGGTATGCTGGATAGTTTATTATTTTTATATTAATATCAGGAATAATATTATTTTTAATTTTAGTAAATTGATTAATACGATCTTGATTATTTAATGGCACAATAACAATTAAATTAGGAAAAACCCTCTTTAAAATTAATATACATTGAAGAAAACTAACACTAATCATATCTATTTCTATTTTACGACTACCTGGTAACATTACTAAACATAAACTATGATTATCTATATTTAATTTTTTTCTCATTAATAACTTATTTGGATAAATTGGTAAATTTTCTGCTATAGGATGACCAATAAATTTATGATTAACATTATAATATTCATAAAATTTTTTTTCGAATGGAAACGTAATAAATACATTACTAGTAGCATATTTTAATTTTTTAATTCTTCTTTTCCGCCAAGCCCAAATTGATGGACTAATGTAGTGAATAGTATAAATACCAATTTTTTTAAGTTTAGTTTCTAAAAAAATGTTTATTTCTGGACTATCTATGCCAATAAAAATATCAATATTAGCATTTACTAATTTTTTCAAAATATTATATTTGATAAATTTAATTCTGGACAAATTATAAATTACATTAGTAATACCAAATAACATTAATTCATCAATATTAAACCAAGTTTTCATTCCTTCTAATTGCATTAATGGTCCAGCAATACCAAGAAAATTAACATTATTTAAATATTTTTTTATATTTTTTATTAATTTAGCACCTATTAAATCACCAGAAAATTCACCAACTACTAAACCAATATTAATTAATTTAATCATAATATAATACTAACGAATAATACCTCTTTTTGAACGAGATAAAAAATCTAAAAAAATAGTTACTATTGGATTATGTTTTGCTAATTTAGTTAATTCTAATTTAGCTTTTTTTATAGTATTACCATTTCTATATATAATTTTATATGCTGTGTTAATAGCATTTAGTTCATAATTAACAAAACCGTATTTTTTTAAACCCTTTTTATTTAAACCAAAAGGAATAGCATGATTACCATGAGCTATAATACATGGAGGTACATCTTGTGCTACTCCAGAACATCCTCCAATCATAACATAAGCTCCAATAATACAAAACTGATGTATTGCTGTCATACCACCAATAACAGTGTAATCATCGATTGATACATGCCCACCTAAAGTAGTATTGTTCGCCATAATGCAGTGATTACCAATAATACAGTCATGAGCAATATGTGTATTAACCATAAGTAAATTATCATTACCAACCTTAGTTACTTCTCTACCTTGCCGAGTTCCTCTATGAATAGTAACATTTTCCCTAATAATATTACGATCACCGATTTCTACTCTAGTAGGTTCACTATTATATTTTAAATCTTGATTTACTTCACCTAAAATAGCAAAAGCATAAATTTTATTATCTTCACCGATACTTGTTATACCATTTACTACAACATGTGATCTTAATGTAGTTCTGGCTCCTATACATACTTGTGGTCCTATAAAACAGAATGGCCCAATATATGCATTAGCATGAATAGTGGCTCCTTTTTCGATAATAGCACTGGGATGTATAAAAGAAGATTGATCAATCATCTTATTTTTTAAATATCCTTCCTACGAGCACACATCATAGATGCTGTACAAACTAATACGTTAGCTACTTTAACAATACCATTAAATCTAGCTATTCCATTACGCTCTTTAACAAAAGTTACTTCGATAATCATTTGGTCACCAGGTTGCACTGGTTTTTTAAATCTAGCTGAATTAATAGCAGCAAAATAATATAATTCTCCAGGAACTAATTTACTTGCACTCTTAAAAGCTAAAATACCAGTTGCTTGAGCCATAGTTTCTAAAATTAATACTCCAGGAAATATTGGTTTTCCAGGAAAATGACCTTGAAAGAATGGTTCATTAAAAGAAACATTTTTTATTGCACGTAAAAATCTACCACGTTCGAAATATAGCACATGATCTATTAATAAAAATGGAAATCGATGTGGTAATAGCTTTAGTATTTCTTTGATATTTAAAGAATGATTATTAATATTCAAAAAAATAATTCCTACTAAAATAGTATTCTTAATAAAAATAAAGTATTATTAAATAAATTTAAATAATTTAAAAAATAAAAAATATTATCTATTTACTAATATTCTTTTCAATAATTTTTATACGTTCATTAATTTTATTAATGTTCATAGTTAATACTGTTGTTTTACGCCACTTATTATTTTGTTGTACTGGAATACCAGAAGAATATACGCCAGATTTTTTAATTGAACGGATTACCATACTCATACCAGTAATAGTAACTTTATCACAAATATGAATATGACCATTAATCACAGTTGCACCGCCTATTAAGCAATTATTTCCTATATGTGAACTACCAGCAATTATTACCCCTCCAGCGATAGCTGTATATTTACCTATAGTAACATTATGTGCTATTTGACATTGATTATCTATAATAACTCCGTCACTAATAATTGTATCATCTAATGTACCTCGATCTATAGTAGTACATGATCCAATCTCTACATAATTTTTAATAATTACTTTTCCTAAATGTGGTACTTTTAACCATTTTTTTTTATCTTTAATATAACCAAATCCATCTGATCCAATTACAGTACCAGACTGAATAACACAATTACTACCAATTATAGTATCGTAATGAATAGTAACATTATTAAATAACTTTGTATTATCTTTAATATTTACATTTTTACCAATAAAACAATTTGATCCAATAAAAACATTATTTCCTAATTTTACATTTTTTTCTATTACTACGTTATTACTAATATTAACATTTTTTCCTAAAGTAACATCTTTTTCTTTTGCGTTGTCTATAATGTTATTATGTATTATATTATACAGTTTTTTTGCAAATAAAACATAAGCAAGATAAGGATTATCTACTACTAAAGAAGTAATTTTGCAAAATGATACATTACTTTTATCTATAATAATCGCTGATGCTTTACAATTAGACAATAAAAAACGTAATTTATTATTGGCGAGAAAAGTAATATAATGTTTTTTTGTATTATAGATAGAGGTAATGCCATGAATTATTATATTATTATCACCTAACAATTTAGCATTTAATTGTCTTGCTAGATCAGTTATCTTAATAGTAAACATAGATTATGTTATCTAATTAATTGTAATACTTCATTAGTAATATCTTTAATTTTATTAGAATATACAACAGTACTTGAATCTAATACTATATCATACTTATATTTTACAGCAATATTTTTTACTATATTTTGAATTACTAATAAAATTTTATCTCGTTCTTCCGTCTGTCTACGACGATTATTTTGTTCAAATTCTTGTGCTTTATTAGAAAAAATTTCACGTTGTTTAATTAATGAATTTTCTAATTCATTACGTTCATTAATTTTCATACTAGATCCATAATGTTGTAAGTATTGTATTTTATTTTGTATTTCATGTTCCATTAATTGTAATTCATTTGCTTCATTTTCAAATTCACTTTCAAGTTCTTTAGCAATTTCTATTCTTTTAGGATATCGTTGAAAAATTTCACTAATATTAACTATTACAATTTTATTACAAGCTAATACTTTAAATGGAACAATAACAGTTAGTAAAATTATACTAATAATAAATAATTTGTTACACATAAATATATATTCCTAAATTTATAAATATTTTAAAAATACTAGTAATAATTTTAATAAAACTTATTAAAATTAAATTGTAATCTTTCTATTTTATCATCTTTATATTTTTTAATAGGATAAGCATAAGAAAATGATATTGGGCCAAACGGAGAAATAATTTTTATAGAGATACCATTAGATAATCTAAAATGTGTATCTGTAAAATCTAATAAATTATTTTTACTCCAAATATTACCAGTATCAATAAATAATGATATACGTGCTGTTTTTACATAATTTTTAATTAATGGTAATATTAATTCAGTATTTATTAAGGCAATAATATTTCCTCCAATACTATTATTAGATAGTATTAATTTACATTTATTATAGGTATTAGTGCTATAACATTTATAGTATACATTTTTTTTACCTAAACTGTTATACTGAAAACCTCTAATGAAATTATTATTATCTGTATAAAAATTATTATAGAATGGTGTTAATTTATTATTAAAATTACCTAAATAACCAACATTTATATGCGAAGTTAAAACAAAATTTTTCTTTCTACCAAAAGACATAAATTTATTAATATTTAATATAATATTATAAAAGTTATTCTTAGAATTTAGAATAGTAAATTTATTTATCATATTAATTAATAAACCATTACTAGGAAAATAATTATTATTATCAATATTAGTATAAGTCCAATTAGTTAATAATAATATGTCACTAATTGTAAAATTACTATTTATATAATTATTAATATCTGGATAAATATTAACACTATTTAAGTAAAAGATTGTTGATAATTGAGGTTTTATATAGTACATAATATTATGTATACTTTCTATACCAATATCTAAATTATTATTACAATTAATTGGTATATTAAAATTTATACCAACACCATACTTATTTAAAGTATTATTTTGAGTATATTTTTTTTTATTAGATAAATCAAAAAATAATTTACCCTTTATGTTAACTTTATTTAAAGTTAAAAATGGATTCATAGTAAATATCTCAAAATAGTTATGATATTTATTTTTTAGCTCCGTAATATTTATTTTATTACCATATCCTAATAAATTATTTTGTAATAAGTTTAATTTTACATTAAAGTTACTACTAATATTAAAATTAATATTAGTTTTAATTTTATTAAAATTGTACTCTTTGACTTTATATATTATATCAACGATATTATTTTTTTGATTAATGTAAATTATTTTTACTTTTATCTGTTTAAAAAACCCTAAATTTTTTATTTTTAATATATCACTTTTAATTAAGTTCTTATTAAAGAATGAATTTTCTGTTTGTAGTATTTCACGTCTTAATACATAATCTTTAGTATAGTTATTACCATAAAAATGTATATATCTAACATAATAACGTTTACCGCTATTAATATTAATATATACTACTACTGATTTATTTAAATCATTAATATCTAATTTATAATTAATTTTAACTTTAGCAAAACCATATTGATTAAATAAACTAATAATATTATTTTTTAACTTTTTTAAATTATAAATGTTATACACTATATTTAATTTTATATAATCTGTATTATTATATACACTAGGTATGTTACAATTCATAACTAAGCTAGTTATTTTATACTGTTGCCCTTCATGTATTTTGATAGTAATAAATACATATTTTTTATCTTTAGATACAATAGTATAAATATGTTCTATATAGAATTTTATGTAACCATTACTAAAATAAAATACAGTTAACATTTTTATATATTGTCTTAATTTTTGTTCTGTGAATTCAATATTATTAATACTATTTTTTAAATTTAGTTTATTTATAGATATAAATGGATAAACTAATGATTTAAAATTAAAATAGTAGTTACCAATAATATTAATTTGTTTAATTTTTGCTGTTATTCCTTCATATATACTAATATTGATTATAATTTGATTATTACATGTTATTTTTTTTACAATATTAATTTTATTATTATATTTACCAAAACTAATATATAATTGTCTTATCATATATAGAAATTTTTTTATATTAAAATCATTATAAAATTCACCAATTACGATATTATTATATTTTAATAAATTTAATATTATTAATTTACTTATATAAGTATTACCATAGAATGTTATATTAGATATTATTGGTCTTTCTGTTAATTTTATAATTAGTGTTTTCTTTTCTAAGAAAATTTTTATATTACTAAAATAACCAAGATTAAATAATGATTTAATAGTTTTATTAATATCCATACAAGATACTAAATTATTATGTATTGGTATATCTTTAAGTAGATAATTTATATCTACATGTTTTAATCCTTTTATTAAAATATTTTGTATATTAAATTTCTCTGTACTATAAATAGGTTGACAAATAATTATTGAAAATAATAAAATTATCTTTGTTATTAAATTATTTATTATTTTGGACATAAAATTTATTAAAATTAGTATATTTAAATAGTTGTTTTGTTTACAAATAATCTGTTTTAATAATTATTTATTTTTTTAGAAATTTATTAAGTCAATAAATGGTAATTTTTAAAAGTTATCTACAAAATAAAATTAGTTTATAAATATTAATTAAATATTGTTAGTAAAAATGTGAATACTGGTATGGATATAGAAAAACTATCTATTCTATCTAATAGACCTCCATGACCTGGTAAAATATTACTACTATTTTTTAGATTAGCTGATCTTTTTAACATACTTTCAACTAAATCACCTATTATTGATAATGATAAAGATGTAACTGAACTTATTAATAATAATAGTTTGTTATAGTTAAACATGATATTTATTAACATAAATGATATTATCATGGATAATATTAATCCAATAATAAAACCTTCCCATGTTTTGTTAGGTGAAATAATAGGTATTAGTTTTCTGTAACCAAAGTTACTACCATATATAAATGATATTGAATCAATAAGAGATATAATTATTATTAAATATATCAATAATGCATTATGAAATAAACCGATATTATTATAATATAAGTATATAATTACAACATCATATAATAACGGTACTATAGTAAATACACTAAATAATGATTTCATTATTTTTGAATAATACCATATCTTGAATGATTTATTATAAGTTAACAATAGATAAATAGCCACTAACCACCAAATTATTGGTATAAATGTTAAAACTAATAATAGTAATTTTCTATATGATATTTTTATATTAATAACTAAAAATATTATTATACTTAAAATAATATTATTAATAACTAATAATAATAATCGATAAAAATTACTGTTTAAATTAGATATTTTACTCCATTCTAATGAACTTATAGTACAAATAATAAACAATGATAAGATGAAAACATTTTTAGAACATCTAAAAATTAGTAAACTAATTATAGTAATAATTGTTATAGAAGTAAATATTCTTTTCATTAACAATTAATTTTATCCATTATTTTATTAGTTTTATAACAGTAATTATTTAACAGCACCAAATCTTCTGTCTCTTTGAGAAAAGAATTTTATAGCATTAAAAAATATATTTTCATTGAAATCTGGCCATAATACATCAGTAAAAAACAACTCAGAATAAGCTATTTGCCATAATAAAAAATTACTAATTCTATACTCTCCTCCTGTACGTATTACTAAATCTACAGGATCTAAATCATTCATAGATATTACTTGGCATAAAGTTTGTTCGTTTATTTGATTTGGATTAATTAATCCCATTTGAACTTTATTTATAATTTTTTTTATACCCTGAATTATATCCCATCTACCACCATAGTTTATAGCAATATTTAAATTTAATCCGTTATTATCTTTAGTTAGTTTTTCTGAATCATAAATAATTTTCTTTAACGTTTTTTCAAATTTAGAAGTATCACCAATAATTTTTAATTTAACTTTTTTATCATGTAAATTATATATTCCATTCTTTAAAGAATACTTAAATAATTCCATTAATTCATTTACTTCTGACATTGGTCTATTCCAGTTTTCACTACTAAAAGCATATAGTGTTAGTGTATTAAAATTATTTTTTATCGCGAATTCTATTGCACGTTTAGCTGATTTTACACCATTTTGGTAACCAAATATACTTAATTTACCTCTAACTTTTGCCCAACGTCTATTACCATCCATAATTATGGCAATATGTTTTGGTGATGTATTTATATTAGACAATAACAAATTACTTTCTCATTAATATTATTTAATATTTTAATTTATGTTTTTACTTATTAAATTTAGTTAATATCATTTTTTTAGTAAATTTTTTTGTTAGTTTATATATATATATAATATCTTGTATATTTTTAGGTTCTAAAAAATATAATTTATTTAACACTAATTTATTAATAATTGCTATATCTGTAAATTTTATTAATTTATTAATAAAAGCATATACTGCTACTTCATTAGCTGAACTTAATATAATTACAGCAGATTGACTTGCATTAATTGCATCAATAGCTAATTTTAAACAAGGATATTTATTAAAATTAATATTTTCAAAACTTAATTTATTTAATTCATATAAATCTAATAGTTTTATTTCTTTGTTATTAAAATTAGGATAATACATAGCGTAACAAATATATATTTGCATATTAGGATAACTAAGCTGTGCAGACATATGGCCATTATTATAACAGATTATAGAATGAACAATAGATTGAGGATGAATTAATAATTCTATTTGTTTTTCGTTTGCATTAAATAAATAACGTGCTTCAATATATTCAAATCCTTTATTTATCATGGTAGCCGAATCTATAGAAATTTTTTTTCCCATTTTCCAATTAGGATGATTATATGCTTGTTTTGGAGTAATATGATTTAAATTACCTTGATTAATTTTTCTAAATGGCCCGCCAGAACCTGTAATAATAATTTTTGATATATTAAAATCTTGTAATTTATATTTACCTAGATTTTTCTGAAATTTTATTGGTAGGTTTTGAAAAATAGAACTATGCTCGCTATCTAAAGGTAATAATTGTATTTTATTATTTTTTAATTCTTGCATAAAAATTTTACCACATATAACTAATATTTCTTTGCTAGCTAATAATATTCTTTTTCCTGCTTTTAGCGCACTAAAGGTAGGTAATAATCCAGAAATACCAGACATAGCTGATATAACTACGTTAACATTACTTAATATACTAACATTACAAGCATTATCTATTCCAGATAATACTATGATTTTACTATTAATTGAATCTAGATAATCCTTTAATATTTTTGCTGATTTCTTATTAATCATACAGACGTATTTAGGTTTAAAAAATAAACATTGTTTAATCATTAAATTAACGTTTTTTCTTGCTACTAATGCTATAATTTTAAAAAAGCTTAGATCATGTTTTACTATATTTAAAACATTACATCCGATTGATCCAGTACTACCTAATAAAGTGATGTATCTCATTAATATAACTTAAAATAATGATTTAACTAATTTTTAATTAAAATTTCTTTTTCTATTGTTGAATAATGATTATTTATTTTATTAATCCAAAAATTAGTAATTTCCTGAATTTTGTTACTTACAAGCTTAAATTCATCTTTATTAAAGAATTTATTTTTTTTATACGAAGATTTAATTTTATTTAAATAGTTATGCCTTATATTTCTTATAGAAATACGAGCAATTTCTGTTTCATTGTTAATTAATTTTAATATATTATGTCTTCTTTCATTAGTTAAAATTGGATTAGAAATACAAATTTTATTATTAATAAAAGACTGATTTAATTCTAATTTAGAGTCTCTAATCGATTTCTTAACTGATGACAATAATTTTTTATTAAAAACATCAATAAATATTGTATTGTTATTATCAATAATTATACTAGATATAGTATGTAATAACATTACTTTATTATAATGTTTAACCTTTATATTTTTTATTAGATCAGGTGAAATACAATAAATATTAATTTTATTAATTTTATTAATAAATAATTTCACACTATCATTCATTAATTTTTCTACTTCTAGTAAAAATTTTTTATTCATATTAGTTAATTATTATTCAGTAATTAAAGTACCTTCTTGAGAACCGGTAATGATCTTTTTTAATATACCATTTTTTTTAATATTAAATATACGAAGTACCATACGATGTTCTTTAGCTAAAGTAAAAGCAGTTAAATCCATAACTTCTAATTTATTTTTTAAAATATCTTTATAAGTAATATGATTATACATAATAGCATCAGAATATTTTATTGGATCTTTAGAAAAGACACCATCAACTTTAGTAGCTTTTAATATAATATTAGCATTTATTTCTATTCCTCTAAGACAAGCAGCTGAATCTGTAGTAAAAAATGGATTACCTGTTCCAGCAACAAAAATTAATACATACTTTTTTTCCAAAAATTCTATTATATCTCTATGACTATATGAATTACATATATTATTAATAGAAACATTTGATATTAATTTTGTACTAACATTCATATTTTCTAAAATATCACAAAATATTAATCCATTTATAATAGTAGATAACATTCCAACATAATGACTATTAACTATACTAATACCTATTTTATTTAAACTTAAACCTCTATAAAAATTACCCCCACCAACAACTAAACCAATCTTTACTCCCATATTAACCAATTCTTTTATTTCTTGAGATATATTTTTTATTAGAAAAGTATCTATGTTACTACCAGAATTATTTTTTAATACTTCACCACTAATTTTTATTATTATTTTGTTATATATCAATGATTTTTTAATAATCATAAACTATATTTAGTTTGTAATATAAATAATTAATTATTACCAATTTCAAATCTAATAAAATTATTAATTGTATAATTATTTTCATTAATTAAATCTTTTATTATTTTGCTATCATTATTTATTATAATTTGATTTAGTAGAGATAAATCTTTTTTAAATTGTAACATTTTATTATCTATTATTCTTTTTACTATATTAATAGGTTTATCATATTTCTTAGCAATATTATACTGAATTTTATATTCCTTATTTAAAATACTAATTGGAATATCGTTATCACTAATATATTTAGGATTATAGGCTGCTATATGCATAGCTAACATTTTTGGTAATTTAATATTATTAAAGTTACTAGTTTTTATCGATAATAAAACACCAATTTTCTTATTACTATGTAAGTAATAAGAAACAATATCACCATAAACTATACTAGTTTTTTTAATAGTAATATTTTCATTAACTTGTAATACTAATGAATTAATATAATTATCAGATTTATTTCTAATAAAATCTATATCATCAGTATTATGTTGTAACATTATACTGATAATTATATTACCTAATTCTATAAAATTAATATTGTTACTAACAAAATCAGTTTCACAACATAATTCTAACATTACACCTATTTTTTTAGTTTTATTAGTTTTAATAAAAATTGCACCGAAATTAGTACTATTTATAGATTTTTTTGTTGATATCGATTTACCTAATATTCTAATTATATCTATAGCTTGTTCTATATTACCATTTGATTTAATTAATGCTTCTTTACACATTAAAATACCAGCACCAGTGATATTACGTAATTTTTTAATTGAATTAGTATCTAAAAAAATCATACATGCCCCAAAAATAAAAATTTTATTTTTATTTAAATTATTTATTTAATATTATTTAAAGTATCTGATACTAATTTTAAATACAATTTAATAGATTTTATGGCATCATCATTTCCTGGAATAATAAAGTTAACTCCATCTGGATTAGCATTTGTATCTACAATTCCAAATACTGGAATACCAATATTATTAGCTTCTTTAACAGCTGTACGTTCATATTCAACATCTATAACAAACAAAGCATCTGGTAACCCACCCATATTTTTAATTCCACCTAAACTATATTCTAATTTATTTAATTTTTTGGATTTAAATAAAATTTCTTTTTTAGTAAGTTTATTAATGGTACCATCATGAAATTGAATTTCTAGATCTTTTAATGATTTTATAGATTGTCGTACAGTTTTCCAATTAGTTAACATGCCACCTAACCATCTTTTGTGTATAAAAAATTGTTTACAATTAATAGCAGTTTCTTTAATTAAAGAACTAGCTGCTTTTTTAGTACCAACAAATAATATTTTTCCATTATTTTTATGAATATTATTTAATTCGAATAAAGCTATTTTAAATAAAGTTAATGTTTTTTCTAAATTAATAATATGAATACCACTATAAGTAGTGAATATAAATGGTTTCATTTTTGGATTCCAAAATCTAGTTTTATGTCCAAAATGGACATTAGCTTTTATTAAATCATTTAAAGAAATATTTATCATTGTTATTCTCTTAAGTTTTAATATTGGAATAAATAGATTAATACTGTTAATTATTTTACTTTAAGTTAAATTCATATACAATATTAATTAATACTAATTAGTATTAATTATATCTAATAAAAATTTTTAATAAGATTAACATGAATAATTTTAACTATATTAAAAATACGTATGAAATTAATAAAATGCGTATAGCTGGTAAAATAGCAGCAAAAGTACTAGAAATGATTGAGCCTTATATTCTTCCAGGAGTAAGTACAAATCAATTAAATGATCTGTGCCATAATTATATAGTAAATGAAAAAAAAGCAGCTTGTGCTACATTAAATTATTGTGGATTTCCAAAATCTATTTGTGTTTCTATTAATGAAGTTGTGTGTCACGGAATTCCTAATGATGAAGAAAAACTAAAAGATGGTGATATTTTAAATATAGATGTAGCTATTATTAAAGATGGTTTTTATAGTGACACATCAAAAATGTTTATTGTTGGTAAAACTAATAAAATATCAAAAAGGTTATGTGACGTTGCTAAACAAAGTTTATATTTAGCTATAAAAACAATTAAGCCAGGTATAAAATTAAATAAATTAGGTAAAGTAATACAAAAATTTGTAGAATCTAACAATTTTTCTGTAGTTAGAGATTATTGTGGTCATGGTATAGGAAAAAATTTTCATGAACCACCACAAATTCTTCATTATGATAATGATAATTGTAATTATATACTAAAACCTGGTATGATTTTTACAGTAGAACCTATGATAAATATTGGTAAACATGATGTATATATTGCTAATGATGGCTGGACAGTAAAAACTAAAGATAATAGTCTTTCTGCTCAGTATGAGCACACATTATTAGTTACTAATAACGGATGCGAAGTACTTACATTAAGATCAGATGATAATATTCCAAAAATTATTAATCATTATTAACATTAGTTTTAATATAAATAATTTATTATTTAATAATATAAAAATGAGCAATGTATTTAAATATTTAAAAAGTAAAATTAATAAAATTTTTTGTGATTATAAAAAAAATAATTTTATTAATTTTAATACTAAAGAACAAATTATAATAAATAAAGTAATATCGTTATTAGATACTGGAATATTACGTGTATCAAAAAAATTAAATAATAAAAAGTGGGTTACCTTTAATTGGGTAAAAAAAGCTTTACTATTGTACTTTTATACAAATAAAAGTAAAATAAATAATATAAATGAATTAAAATATTTTGATAAAATACCATTAAAATTTAGTAATTGGGACTATAATAAATTTTATAATTTAAATATTCGTGTAGTCCCTTTAGCTAATATTAGATATGGTGCTTATATTGCTAAGAACACAATTATTATGCCATCATACATAAACATAGGTGCTTTTGTAGATGAAGGTACTATGATAGATACTTGGGCAACAATTGGTTCTTGTGCACAGATAGGTAAAAATGTTCATATATCAGGTGGAGTCGGAATTGGAGGAGTATTAGAACCAATTAATAATAATCCAACTATTATAGAAGATAATTGTTTTATAGGAGCCCGTTCAGAAATTGTTGAAGGAGTAATAGTAGAAGAATCATCAGTAATTTCAATGGGAGTATTTATAGGAAAAAGTACAAAGATATATAATAAATATACTAATACTATTAGTTACGGAAAAATACCAGCAAAATCTGTCGTTATACCTGGTAGTTTACCATCAGAAGATGGTAAGTATAATGTTTATTGTGCTATTATAATAAAGAAAGTAGATGATAAAACTAAAAATAAAATAAAATTAAATAGTATTTTAAGAAATTAATTAAATAATGATTTGACATTTATATATTTAATATTATTATACTTAACATTAATTTTGTTTATTAATAATAATTTATCGCGGAGTGGAGCAGTTTGGTAGCTCGTCGGGCTCATAACCCGAAGGTCGTTGGTTCAAATCCAACCTCCGCAATTTTTTATGGTAATTAATTATTATTTAGTATATCTAATTTAGTTTTTGAAACTATACTACGTAGTATAGTTTTTTTATTATTTGATAATTTAGTTAGTGGTAATCTAATAGTATCTGAGGATATTAATCCAAGTTCCTTACAAATCCATTTTATTGGTACTGGATTTGGTGCTATTGATGTTAATATTTTACATAATGGTAATAAATCATTAAAAATTAATTTAGCCTTATGATACTCTTTGTCGTTTATTAGTTTAATTAGTGAAGATATTTCATTAGTAGCAATATTAGATAATACTGATATAACTCCATTGCCACCAGATATCATAAAAGATAATATATTATCATCATTACCATTTAATATAGAGAAATTATTAGTCATGTTACTAATAATTTTAATTCGATTTATATCTGGTACAGTTTCCTTAATACCAATAATATTATCTATTTTAGATAATTTAATTATTGTTTTTGGTAAAATATCACAACCAGATCTTTTAGGATTATTATATATTAATTGTGGTATACTAACATGTTCGGAAATAGTTTTAAAATGTTGATAAATACCATATTGACTTGGACATATATAATACGGGGTAATACTTAAATAAGATGATATATCATAGCATTGAAAGTATTTCATAATTTTTATTGCCTGATGTGTAGAACTTGATCCAATACCAACTATAATAGGTAATCTGTCTTTATTAAATTCTAAAGTCCATAGCAATAATTGTTTGCGTTCTTCATAATCAAGAGTAAAAAATTCACCAGTAGTACCAGTAATTAGTAATGCATTAGTTTTATTGTTACAGTGATAATTAATTAAATTTTTTAAACTATACTTATCTATTTTTCCATATTTATCCATTGGAGTAATTAATGCTACTATATTACCAGAAATTTTAAATCTATTCATTATTTTATAAAATATAACTTTATTTTAGTAATATTAAATTTATTATTACTTTATCTAATTGATATAAATAATTAATTTATTATTATATTATTAAACAAAAATTTAATTTATAATCGATTAATTTTTAGTTAAATTAATTATTTTAATATAAATATGTTAGTTATTACTATATTGATTATAACTAATAATCTATAATATTATTTGTTTATTTAAAAGTAAATACGATTATGTTAGACAAAAATTTATTAAAAGAAAAAATATACTTAACTGCTAAAAAATTAAATTATAGACAGTTTAAATTAGATATTAAAACATTAAAAAAACAAGAAAAATACAGGAAAGTTCTACAATTAAAAGTAGAAAAATTACAAGCAGAAAGAAATTCTAAATCTAGAAAAATTAGTATTATGAAATCTAATGGAGAGAATATTACTTCTTTATGTCAAGAAGTTATTAAAATTCGTAAAAAATTAAAAGACACTAAAGTAGAATTAGATTTATTAAAAAATTCTATTCGTAATTATGAATTATTAATACCTAATATTACTAATGATGATGTTCCTATTGGAAATAATAAAAGTTTTAATAAAGAAATATTAAAATGGGGAAATGAAATTAACTATAATAAACTATTAAAAAATCATGTTGACTTAGGTAAAAATAGTGGTGATTTAGATTTTTCATTAGCTGCTAAAATAACTGGTTCTAGATTTGTAGTAATGAAAAATAATATTGCTCGTTTATATAGAATGTTATCTCAATTTATGTTAGATATACATACAAAACTACATAACTACGTAGAATATTATGTACCATATTTAGTAAATTTTGAATCATTATATGGTGCTGGTCAATTACCAAAATTTAGTAGTGATTTATTCTATACACATTTTACTAATAAATCTATTAGTAATGATAAATCTTATGCTTTAATTCCAACTGCTGAAGTTCCATTAATAAATATTATGCGTAATAAAATTATCGAAGAAAATAAATTACCAATAAAGATGGTTGCTTGTACTCCTTGTTTTAGAGCAGAAGCAGGTGCATATGGACAAGATACTAAAGGATTAATTCGTATGCATCAATTTGATAAAGTAGAAATGATACAATTTGTTAAACCAGAAAATTCCATTCAAGCCTTAGAAAATTTAACAAATCATGCTGAAAAAATATTAAAATTATTAAATTTACCGTATAGAAAAATATTATTATGTACAGGTGATACAGGATTTACTTCATGTAAAACTTATGATTTAGAAGTATGGTTACCAGCTAGTAAAATGTACAAAGAAATATCTTCTTGTTCAAACACAAGTGATTTTCAAGCTAGAAGAATGAAAATTCGTTATAGAAATTCAATAAGTAATAAATTAGATTTAGTACATATCATTAATGGTTCTGGTTTAGCTATTGGTAGAACATTAATAGCTATTATGGAAAATTATCAACAATCTGATGGTAAAATTAAGATACCAAAAATATTAAGATCATATATGAATGGATTGACTTATTTATAAATTATTATATACTATACTGATTATATTACTAATAGTATATTAATTTTATTAAATAGGAATGATATTAATGTTATTATTATTAGTATTTGTTATAGTATTATTAATTATTGTTAATAGTGTAAAAATTGTTCCTCAAGGTTATCAATGGACAATAGAAAGATTTGGTCGTTTTATTCAAATATTGAAACCTGGATTGAATTTAATCATACCATTTATGGATAGGATTGGTCACAAAATAAATATGATGGAACAAGTATTAGATATTCCATCACAAGAGATAATATCTAAAGATAATGCTAATGTAAAAATAGATGCTGTCTGTTTTATTCAAGTAATTAATGCAGCTCAAGCTGCTTATAAGGTAAGTAATTTAAATCAGGCAATATTAAATTTAACTATGACTAATATTCGTACAGTATTAGGATCAATGGAATTAGATGAAATGTTATCACAAAGAGATAATATAAATATACAATTATTAAAGATTATTGATAGTGCTACTAATAATTGGGGTATAAAAATTACAAGAGTAGAAATTAGAGATATAAAACCACCAGCAGAAATGATAAATGCTATGAATGCTCAAATGAAAGCAGAACGTACTAAAAGAGCTGAGATACTAGAAGCTGAAGGTATAAGACAATCCCAAATTCTTAAAGCTGAGGGAGAAAAACAATCCCAAATTCTTAAAGCTGAGGGAGAAAAACAATCCCAAATTCTTAAAGCTGAAGCTAGAGAAAGATCAGCTGAAGCTGAAGCTCATGCTACTCAAATTGTTTCTGAGGCTATATCTTTAGGTAATATACAAGCTATAAATTATTTTATAGCTCAAAAATATACTGAAGCATTAAGTAACATAGGTACATCTAAAAATAATAAAATTATTATGATGCCACTAGATACAACTAATCTTATTAGTACGATTAGTGGAATTGCTGAATTACTAAATTCAAATAAATTAGATGTTAAGAAAAAGAATTAATAATATTAACTATTTCTGATGAAATTAAATTAATTGATCTAAATCCATCTATTTCTTTATATGATATTATATTTCCTAATTTTACTTCCTGTTTATAGTAATTAATTATATTACCAATTTGTTCACTATGAATTTTTAATCTATGCTTAATAACTTTAATATTATCATCTTTTCTTAATACTAATTGCTCATTAGTAATATTATCTACTCCATATGTTAATGGAGGATTATATTTTATATGATATATTCTACCAGATGGTCTATGTATACGTCTACCTAATAAGCGTTTAATAATAATCTTGTATGATAATTTAATATTAAAAACAAAATTAATTTTAATATTATTAATAGTTAAATACTGAGCCTGATTAATATTTCTAGGAAAACCATCTAATATAAAACCATTATCACAGTCATTTTTGTAAAGACGAGTTTTAACTATATCACACACTATATTGTCTGGTATTAAGTTACCTAATTTAATTTTATTAGATATATTATTATTATTAATTATTTTACGTAATAATTCACCCACAGAAATTTTAGGTATATCATATATTTTACTAATTAATTCAGATTGCGTACCTTTACCAGTTCCTGGAGCACCAATAAAAATAATATTAATGTTTTTCATACACAAAATAAAATATTTAAACTAATAATTGATTAATAATTTTCACAAAAATTCCTGGATTATCTAAATAATTACTTTCCATTAACAATGCTTGATTAAATAATAATTCAATCCATTGATTAAATTTATCATTATCTTTTATATAAGATATTTTATTAATTATTTTGTGTTTATAGTTAATTAGTAAAATATATTTTATTTTTGGTATAGATTGGCCACTATTCTTTAGTAATTTAGCCATTTGAGTAGTTATACTATTATCTTCATTTATTAATGCTACTGGTGATGTTACTAATTTTTTTGTGAATTTAACGTCAATTACTTTATTACCTAAATAATGTTTTACTCGAGAAATGAAAATATTAGAAGATTCAGTTGAATCTTCTAAATGTATTCTATTTTCATTATTAGCATATTGATTTATTAAATCATCTTCTTTACTAACTAGATGTAATTTTTTACCGTTAAAATCATTAATATAATTAATTATCCATTCATCAACTGTATCAAATAGTAATAATACTACAATGTTATTTTTTTCTAAAATTTCTATATGTGGACTATATTTAGCTGAATTATAACTACTAGCAATAATATAGTATATTTTACTTTGTTCTTGTTTCATAAAACTAACATATGTATCTAATGATATATAATCATTTTGATCCTTACCATTTGTATGTGAAAATCTTAATAAACTAGACAATAATTTTTTATTCTTAAAATCTTCAGCTAAACCTTCTTTAAAAATTAATCTAAATTGCTTCCAAAAAATTTTATATTTATTTTCATCATTTTTTGCTAATTTTTCTAGCATACTAAGTACTTTCTTTGTAATACTATTCTTTATTTTATTTATTATTTCATTTTCTTGTAATATTTCACGAGATACATTAAGTGGTAAATCATTAGAATCTATAATACCTCTTATAAAACGTAAATAATTTGGTAAAAAACTACTAACATTATCCATAATAAATATACGTCTTACATATAATTTTAAACCATTCTTTTGTTCATGTTGCCAAGGATTATATGTAAGTTTACTAGGAATATATAATAATATAGTATATTCCTGTTTACCTTCAATAAAACTATGTTGCCAATATAATGGATCATTATTATCTCCAGTAATATGTTTGTAAAATTCTATATATTCATTATCTTTAATTTCTAACTTATTACGAGTCCATATAGCCTTTGCCTGATTAATTTGTTTCCAAATATTATTACCTTTATTACTATAATGCTGTAATTTAATTGGTAATTGAATATGATCAGAATACTTATTTATAATATTTTTTAATCTCCAATAATCAAGAAATTCTTCTTCACTATCTTTTAAATATAATATAACTTTAGTACCATGACTAGATTTATCTAAATAATTAATAGTATATTTATCTTTACCATCTGATTCCCATAATACACCATTATTATCATTAAATGATTTGGTATGTACAACTACTTTACTAGCTACAATAAATGATGAATAAAACCCAACGCCAAAATGACCAATAAAATTATTATCTAGTTTATTTTCAAATTCTTTTAATTTAATAAACTCCTTTGTCCCAGATTTAGCAATTGTTCCTAAATTATTTATTACTTCGTCATAACTCATACCAATACCATTATCGTCTATAATAATAGAACGATCAATTTTATTAAACGATACCATTATACAAAAATTATTATTATCATATTTATATAATTCAGGTTTAGATAAAATTAAAAATTTTAATTTATCTATTGCATCTGATGCGTTAGATATTAACTCACGTAAAAAAATTTCTTTATTCGAGTATAAAGAATTAATCATTATATTTAATATCTGTTTAGTTTCAGATTGGAAACCACGTACTTCTTTATTATTCATATGAATCACCTAAATTTATTAGTAATTTATTTTATCAAAAATTAATTTTATATCTTCTAATTATAGAATAAGATAAAGTATTAAAATCTATTGATTCTATTTCACTACCTACTGGTATACCATAAGCAATACGACTAACAGTAATATTATAATTTTTACAAATTCCAGCAATGTAGTTACTAGTAATCTCACCTTCTACAGTAGAACTGGTAGCAATGATAACTTCTTTTACTACATCTTTTTTTAATCTATTTTCTAGTATATTTAAGTTAATATCACTAGATTTAATACCATCTATTGGTGATAAACAACCAAATAATATAAAATATAATCCAGAAAATTGACCAGTTTGTTCTATTGCAACCACATCTGCAGGATTTTCTACAACACAAATTTGTTTATAATTTATTCTTTCTTGATTAGAACAAATATTACAAATATCTTTTACAGTAAAATTAAAACACATAGCACACTGATTAATTTTTAACATTATATCATTTAATGATTTATATAAATCTATTCCTATCTTTTTATTTTTTAACAAAAAGAACATTATTCTTTGTGCTGATTTAGGTCCAATACCTGGTAGGGTTTTTAATATTTTTACTAAATTATCTATTATATTATTATACATTATAATATTAATAATTTATAACTAATAAATACTATACTTTAATTAGACACAACTATCAACATAATATAATTTTATAATTTAAAAATCAATAATTAATTAATTTTAATAGTATTATTTCTATTATTAATTTTTTATTATTTACTATTAATAATTCCTGATAACCACTTAATATTAAATCAATATATTTTTCTATGATACTAATTGACAAAGATTTTGAAATACTTTTTAAACGAGGTAATATATTCTTATTATAATTAAAGTTATAGTTTGATAAAGTTTTAATTAATAAAATATCATGTAATACTAATAAAATATCGATTAAAAATTGTTCCCAATTAATATTATTTGTAGATATACTATTTATAGTATTCATTAATTGATTAGTATTATTTGATATTATTAATTCAATAATTAATATTATTTGACTAATATCAATTATACCAAGCATAGTAATTACTATATTCTTAGTTATTTTTCCATTACCAAAAACTATAGCTTGATCAGTTAAATTTAATGCATCACGTAAACTACCATTAGCAGTATTTGCAATATAATTTATTGCTTGTTCATCAAATAATATTTGTTCCTTAGTTAAAATATTTTTTAAATATGAAGTAATTTTGTCGATATCTACTTTTAGTAAATGAAAATGTAGACAACGAGAAGTAATTACTTTTGGTATTTTATTATATTCAGTAGTAGCTAGTAGAAACTTGATATGCAGAGGTGGTTCTTCTAATATTTTTAATAAAGCATTAAAACTACTACGAGATAACATATGTACTTCATCAATTAAATAAATTTTAAACTTTCCTTTAACTGGAAAATACTGAGCATTTTCTATTAATTCCTTAATATTATCCACACCAGAAGAAGATGCTGCATCAATTTCTATTAAATCTACAAAACAATTATTTTGTATTTCTACACACGTATTACAAACATTACAAATATTTATATTATTAATACAATTTAAACTTTTAGCAAATAATCTCGCTATTGTAGTTTTTCCTATACCATAAGAACCAGAAAAAATATATGCATGATGAATCTTGTTTAAATAAAATGCATTAGTAAAAGCACTAACTATATGATCTTGTCCAATAAGATCATTAAAACATTCAGGACGATATTTGAATACTAATGGTTTATAACTCATATAAATTAAATTAATACAATTACTGATTATTATTAAATAATAATAAACTATAACTTTTAATACCTATACTATTTAATATATTCTCTCCTCCTAATTCAACCAAATTAATAATAAAAGCAGCGTTATTTACTACACCATTAAGTCTTCTTATTAGTTTAGCTGCTGCACATATCGTACCCCCAGTAGCTAATAAATCATCTACTATTAATACTTTATCACCAGGAATAATAGAATCTCTATGTATTTCTAATTTATTATTACCATATTCTAATGCATAATGTTCACTTATTGTTGTTCTAGGTAATTTTCCTGGTTTTCTTACCGGAATAAATCCTAATCCTAATGATAATGCTAATGGGGCTCCAAATAAAAATCCTCTAGCTTCTATACCAACAACTTTATTTAAATTATACTTACGATAGTAATTAGTTAATAATGATATACTAGCAGAGTATGCACATGGATGTTTAACTAAATTAGTAATATCTCTAAATATTAAACCAGGTTTAGGATAATTTGGAACTGATATTATGTTTTTTCTAATTAATGCTAATTTTTCTTGTTCTAAGAACATAATTACAGATAACCAAAATTATTTATTATATTTTTAATAATATAATTATACTATTACTATCAACTATAATACTTAGATTAATAACATAACTATTAAATTACAAATAAGAATTTATTAATCTAACAATGAATAATATGTAATATTATTTTATAATTTATGTAAAACTTATTTGGATAATTAGTAATTATTATCATCATTATAAATATATTACGGCTGCTTCTTTCCAGACCTGACCGGGTTCACATAAATACACGATATAATAACACCAATTACCCTATATAATATATTAAAATAAACTTATTATAACTGTCAATTTATTATTAATAATTATATATCTATCATAATACTTAATATAAATAAATTAATAGTTTTATATCTTATTGAATTTTTGTAACTTGTATAGTTTATAATAATAACTACGTTTTTTTATTAGATAATCATGTGTTCCACATTCTATAATACTACCTTTATGTAAAACTATTATTTTGTCAGCATGAATAATAGTAGACAATCTATGTGCAATAACAATTAATGTTAAATGCTTACGAATTTTATCAATTACTTTTGCAATAGCTAACTCTGTACCATAATCAATATTAGAAGTAGCTTCATCTAAAATTAATATTTTTGGATGTAATATTAAAGCCCTTGCTAATGTTAATAATTGTCTTTGTCCAGCAGATAAAGAGTTACCATATTCACTTAATTTAGTAAATAATCCATTAGGTAAAGAATATATTAAGGATGATAGTTTAATTTGTTTTAGTATAACCCATATATCATTCTCTTTAATATTACTACCAAGTGATAAATTTTCATATATTGTATCAGCCATAATAACTGGATCTTGTTGTACCATTAATACACTACTATGTATTACTTTATGAGTTAAGGTTTCGATTGGTCTATTATCTAAAAATATAGTATTTTTACTAATTTGATAGTTACCCATTATAAGATTCGCTAATGTACTTTTACCACTACCGGTATGACCAACTAAAGCGATAAAATGTTTATCAGGTATAAAAATATTTATATTATTAAGTGTATTTATATTATTATTGTACGAAAAATTTAAATTTTTTATAGTTATATTACCATTATTTAATGGTTTATCGTCCAAACCATATTTTTGTATAGGACTATCCATTAATTTAAATATACGTTCACCAGCTACTATAGCTTGTTGAATAATAGATTGTTGGGATGTTAATTCTATTAATGGCTCATTTAATCTACCTAAATAATTAATAAAAGCGTATAATATACCTACACTAATTAACTTATTATTAAAACTAAAAACAAGTAAAATAACGCATAAAAGAATAGAGAAAAGTAAATTTAACAAAGGTCGTAATAAATAACCATCTAATTTTAGAGTTAACATACGTAGTTTAAAATGTATATTACTAGCTCTTTTTAATTTATTTGCAAAACGTTTTTGTTGACAAAATTGTTGTATAATTAGCATACCGCTAATAGTTTCATTAAAAAAACTATTGATTTTTGCTATATAAGATCTTAATTTTCTAACTATTGGAGTACAGTAATATTGATATAACCACATCACTAAAAACACTAGCGGAAATAATAATAAAGAAATACAAGCTAATTGATAATTTAGCAAAAACATAGCTATTAACATAGCAATAATTAAAGCTATACTACGTAATACTGATGATATTACTGTTAGGAATAAATCTTTTACTACTTCTGTATCATTAGTAATACATGATATTAATTGGCCAACTGATTTATTATCGAATGTTTTAATAGGTTGTTGCAAAATTGTATTCATTAAATCAATTCTTAATTGTTGCACAATATCTATAGATGTTTTATTAAATTTTAAGGACTGATAGTAACGTAATATTACAGATTTAACCTGTAATATAATAAAAGTTATTAATAAAATTATTATAAATAATAAAGATAATTTTTGATCAGTTAAAAAGTTATCTATGAAATAACTAATAATCATTGTACCAGTTACTTCATCTAAAGAAGCAATACATAACATAAGTATAGCAATAATTATTGATTTTTGGTGATTTGTACCATAATTTAGTAGTCTTTTTAAAGTAAACCAAAGATTTTTCCAATTATTCATTATTTTTTAAGATTATCCTATTTAAGAGTAACTTTTAATTGTTGATAATAGTACATTTTTCTATACCATATAGATTGTTTTAATAAAAAATAATGAGTACCTTGTTCCACTATGCTACCATTTTTTAGTACTAAAATATGATCAGCATTTTTTATAGAATTTAGTTTATGTGTAATAATAATTAATGTTTTATTTTTTTTCCACTTATATATATTATTAAGTATTTGATTTTCTGTTTCTGTATCAACTGCAGATAATGCATCATCTAAAATTAATATATTAGCAGAATCTAACAATAAAGATCTAGCGATAGCTATTCTTTGTTTTTGTCCTCCAGATAACATCATTCCCCTTTCTCCTACCTTTGTATAATATCCATTAGGTAAACTGATAATTTCTTGATGTATACAGGCTATATTAGTAACCTTTTTTATATCATTAAAATTAACGTTTGTTCTACCTAATGTAATATTATTTATTATACTATCAGAAAATAAAAAGTTATTCTGGTTAACTACAGATAATTTATTTCTCCACTCATTCAATATTAACGAATATAATGGTATATTATGATATAATATTTTACCGTGTTCTAAATCAAAATTTCTTAAAATTAACGATAATAAAGTACTTTTACCAGAACCAGTTGGACCACATATACCTATAACTGTTCCTGATTTAATAATATAATTAATATTACTTAGCACAACTCTATCAGTTTTTGGATATGAAAATTTATTAATTTTTAAAATTATATCCCCATTATAACTGGGTAAATTTAATTTACCATCAATAATTTTATAAGATTCATTTAACATTTGATTGATTCTAGTATAAGCTGCACTACCCCGTTCTACAATATTAAACATCCAAGCTAACGCTAACATTGGCCAAATCATTAAACCTAAATACATAATAAAACTGGTAAGTTGTCCTAATGTCATTTGTTTATGAATTACTAACCAACTACCTCCAAACACAGCTAATAAATTAGATAATCCTATAGTTAAATAAATTATTGGATCAAAACGTGAATCAATTAAAGCAACATCCATATTTCTTTTACTAGTATCTATTGCTATATTAGTAAAATATCTTAATTGTCTTTGTTCTATACCAAATATTTTAATCATTCTTATATTAGTTAAATCTTCTTGAACTCTACTATTTAATAAAGAAAATGATGCTTGTGCTAAACGAAAATATCTATGTAGTTTTTTACCGTCATTATTAATTATAAATGCCATTACCGGCATTGGGGATAATGATAAAATAGTTAATTTCCAATCTATTTTTAATATCATGATAAATATTACAGAACATCCTATTACTAAGGAATCTACTAATGTTAGTACTCCTTCTCCGGCAGCAAAAACAACTCTATCAACATCATTAGTTGCTCTAGCTATTAAATCACCAGTTCTATAATTAGAATAGAATTCTGGCGATTGATTACTTAATAATTTATATAATTTATTACGTAACTCCACAGCTAATTTGTATGCTGATCCAAATAATAATATTCTCCATGTATAACGTAACCAGTAAGCAACAACAGCAATAATAACCATAATTATTATAATATATATTATATATAATTTATTATAAGATTTTAGTAATACTGTATCAACAATATTACCAACCATAATTGGTGGTATTAACTGTAATAAAGCTATCAAAAATAGTATTATTACAGCTCCAGCATAATGACGCCATTCACGAAAAAAAAACCATTTTAATTGTTTAAATAATCTCACGATATTATCCAGTAATTAAAAAATAGAAAAATAAATATTCTAGATTTATATAATAAATTAATATTTTATTAAAAATTAATTACTATATACTTTATTATATATCAAAGATAACTAATTACTTTTTATTTAATTATTAGTAAAATTTAAATTAACACTAATTTAATCTATTAATATTATAAAATTAATATGAGCATATTTAAATTTTTTAAAGTATTAATTGAAATAAATAATACATTCATTACAAATTAATATTATACTTCTTATTTTTAATTTAATATAAAAATTTTGTTTTAAATACTTAAAGTTAATATATTCAAATTATTTCTTTATATAAAGAATATAACTAATATTTATAAAATACATAAATTATATCAATGTCAAATTAGTTACATCATCAATATAATTAACTAATTTTATGTTTATTTTGTTTAAAATATTATTTGGTATATTTTTTAAATTATATTGATTACCGTATGGTATTAGGACTGTTTTAATACCACTTCTATAAGCAGCCAGTAATTTTTCTTTTAAACCACCAATTGGTAATATATTTCCATTTAGTGTAATTTCTCCAGTCATAGCTATATTATTTTTGATTGGTTTTTTTGATAATGAAGATATTAAAGCAGTATATATAGCAATACCAGCACTGGGACCATCTTTAGGTATTGCTCCTTCCGGGACATGTATATGAATATCCATTATTTTATAAAAAATTGGATCTATTTTAAATTTATTAACATTTGCCCTAACAACAGTAAGAGCAATCTTTATTGATTCTTGCATAACCTTTCCTAAAGATCCAGTATAAACTAATTTACCATTACCGGATACACAGGTAGTTTCAATAATCAATAAATCACCACCAGTATTGGTCCAAGCTAGTCCGTTTACTTGACCTACTATATCTTTATTATTAATATATTTATAATCAAATTTTTTTATACCAATAAAATTACTTAAATTATCATTATTAATCTTAATAGTATTAATATTGTTATCTGTTAATATTAATTTAACTGTTTTTCTACATATTTTTGATATCTCTCGTTCTAAATTACGAACTCCCGCTTCTCTTGTATAATATTTAATGATATCTAATATTGCATTATCATCTATATATAATTCTTCCTCTTTTAAAGCATTTCTTTTAATTTGTTTAGGTATTAGATATTTTTTTGCAATATTAAGTTTTTCATCTTCAGAATACCCAGAAATTCTAATTATTTCCATTCGATCAAGTAATGGTGGTATTATATTAGTAGAATTAGCAGTAGCAATAAACATAACATTAGATAAATCATAATCAATTTCTAAATAATTATCGTTAAATGCTTTATTCTGTTCTGGATCTAATGCTTCTAATAAAGCTGATGCCGGATCACCTCTCATATCAAATGATATTTTATCAATCTCATCTAATAGAAATACAGGATTAATTACTTTACTCTTAGAAATTTTTTGTATTAGTTTTCCTGGCATAGATCCAATATACGTTCTACGATGACCACGTATTTCTGCTTCATCTTTCATTCCACCAAGAGACATATGTATATATTTTCTTCCAGTAGCTTTCGCTATTGATTTACCTAATGAAGTTTTCCCTACACCTGGTGGTCCTACTAAACATAATATTAACCCATTCACTTTATTATTTCTATTTTGTACTGCTAAATATTCTAATATATATTCTTTTACTTGATTTAATCCATAATGATCATTATCTAAAATAATCTTAGCTTTAAATAAATCTTTTTTAATTTTACTACGTTTATTCCATGGTATTGTCAACATCCAATCTATATAACTTCTTACAACAGTAGCTTCTGCTGATATTGGGGACATCATTTTTAATTTATATAATTCATTTTTAGTTTTATCCTTGGCTATTTTTGGCATTTTAGATAATTTTATTTTACTTAACAAAGTATTATATTCATCAGAAATATTATCCATTTCACCTAATTCTTTTTGTATAGCCTTAATTTGCTCATTTAAATAATATTCTTTTTGACTTTTTTCCATTTGTTTTTTTATTCTATCATGAATACTTCTGTCTAGTTTTAATAAATTAATTTCTGATTCTATAATAATAGCTAATTTTTCTAATCTTTTAGAAATACTGTTTATTTCTAATAATAATTGTTTATCAGTTATTTTTAACGGCATATGAGTTGCTATGGTATTAATTAATATATCTGCATCTTCTATATTATTTATTAATTTTATTATTTCTGGAATAATTTTATTATTTAATTTTATATAGTCATTAAATTGATTAATTATAACTCTTACTAATGTATTTTGTTCTTCCCCATCATATGTATTTGGATCAGAAAAATAAGTTATTTCAGCTGTAAAATAATTATTATGATCTTCTAGTTTTTTTATGTAGGCTCTAATATGACCTTTTACAAGTATTTTTATAGTTCCATCAGCTAATTTTATCATTTGTAGTATATGAGCTACAGTACCTACTAAAAATAAGTCATTAACTCCAGGATCATCATTAGATGGTTCTTTTTGAGTAACCAACATAATTTTCTTATCTTTATTCATAGCAATTTCTAAACATTTAATAGATTTTTCACGACCAATAAATAATGGAACTACGATATTTGGATATACCACTATATCTCTTAATGGTAATACTGGAATAATTTTATTTACATAGTCGTGATTAGTCATTTATTTCTCTTAGAAAATAAGATAACAATTATGTTAATTTATTCAGTACAAATAATTTTGGTACTAATTAATTAATTAAAAATTTTTTAGATAAAAATATTAACTAAATTTTCTATTACTATTTATTAAATATTAGTATTGGATCTAATGATTTATTAATTACTGATTCATTAATTAATATTTTATTTACTACATTTTTTGATGGCAAATTATACATAGTTTCTAATAATATATTCTCTATAATAGAACGTAACCCCCTAGCACCAATTTTATATTTTACTGCTTTATTAGCAATAGCTAAAAGAGCTTCATTACAAAATTCTAATTTAATATTGTCTAAATCAAAAATAGTCTGATATTGTTTAACCAATGAATTCTTTGGTTTACTTAAAATTTGTACTAACATCTCTACATTTGGTTCTTCTAATACAGCTATAATAGGTAAACGTCCAACAAATTCTGGTATTAATCCAAATTTAATTAAATCTTCTGGTCTTGTTTTTAATAAAATATTATTATCTAATATTTTGTTATTTTTAATTTTAGCACAAAATCCAATACCATAATTAGTTTCTACTCTTCTTTTTATTATATTCTTTAAACCAGAAAATGCTCCACCACAAATAAATAAAATATTAGATGTTTCTACTTGTATAAATTCTTGTTGTGGATGTTTTCGTCCTCCTTTTGGAGGTACTAATGCAGTAGTACCTTCTATTAACTTTAATAAAGCTTGTTGTACTCCTTCTCCAGAAACATCTCTAGTAATAGATGGGTTATCTGTTTTTCTAGAAATTTTATCAATTTCATCAACATATATAATACCATTTTGTGCTTTTTTTACATTAAAATCACATTTTTGTAATAATTTTTGTATTATATTTTCTACATCTTCTCCAACATAACCAGCTTCAGTTAATGTGGTAGCATCAGCTATAGCAAACGGTACATTAACTGAATTTGCTAATGTTTCTGCAAGAAGAGTTTTACCACTACCAGTTGGCCCTATTAATAAAATATTACTTTTACCTAATTTAATATCATTATTTTTACTGACACAAATTCTTTTATAGTGGTTACATACAGCAACAGATAATATTTTTTTTGCTTGTTCTTGTCCAACTACATAGTTATCTAAACAATATTTTATTTGACGGGGACTAATTAATAAATTTTTATTATCATATTCAATGCTATTTTTTTCTTCATTTATTATTTTATTACATAAATTAACACATTCATTACAAATATATACAGCTGATCCAGCAATTAATTTTTTAACTTCCTTTTGACTTTTACCACAAAAAGAACAATACAATAATTTATTTAACTCATTATTTTCTTTATCTATCATAGATATCTCTCATGTATATTAAAAAAAATAATATATACTATAATTAACGATTTGTTATTATTGAATCTATTATACCATATTTTAATGCTTCATTGGCAGATAAAAAATAATCTCTTTCAGTATCTTTAGATACTTTATTAAAAGATCTATTAGTATGTTTTGATATTAATTTATTAATTTTGTTTTTAATATTTAATATCTCTTTTGTTTGTATTTCTATATCTGATGCCTGACCATTAAATCCACCAATTGGTTGATGAATCATAATTCTAGAATTTGGTAAACAAAATCTTTTACCCTTAGTTCCAGACATTAATAATAATGCTCCCATAGAAGCTGCTTGACCAATACATAATGTACTAACATCTGGTTTTACGAATTGCATCACATCATAAATAGCCATACCGGCATTAATAACTCCACCTGGAGAATTGATATACAAGTATATATCCTTTTCAGGATTTTGTGCTTCTAAAAATATTATTTGAGCAATCACTATACTTGCCATATAATCTTCTATTTGACCAGTTATAAATATTATTCTTTCTTTTAATAAACGAGAAAATATATCATATGCCCTTTCACTATATGATAATTTTTCAACTACAATTGGGACTAAATTATTACTGTAATTTTTAATATTAATTTTTGAGCTTAGTTCATTTAACATCAATACAGTTCCTTATATTATATAATTATAAATATTGTAGATTTCTTATTAAAATTACTTTTTTATACAGTTATGGTAAAATAATTGTAAATATAACATTAAATTAAAACCATATAATACTACAGTAATATCTAAATTAATTATATATTAGTAATAATCATCTTAAAAAAATTATTACATTATTTAATGTTACATAGTTAACTTAACTAATAAATAATTTTTTATTAAAAATATTTGTCACATACTTAATTATTTAGTAGTATGATTAGTTATAATTTTGAATTTAATATTAAACAATTTTTTATTTGTTGATTACATAAACGTTATTTGTTTATTTCTTTCAAATAGATATTATTGATTTTGGTACTTAAATCTTTTAATGAAAAAATAAAATATAAATTTTAATAAATTACTATGAATATTATAAAAAATATTTCTTTACTTTTCTTTACCGTTATATTGTTTGGATGTAATCATAAATTAGTAGTATTAAATCCAACTGGACAGATAGGTGCACAAGAAAAATTAGTGATAATAACAGCAATAAAATTTATGTTGATTATTATTATACCAGTAATAATAATGACTCTGGTTTTTATTACTAAATATAGATCATCCAATACTAAAGTATTATATAAACCAGAATGGTGTAAATCTAAAATTTTAGAGTTATTTATTTGGATTATACCAATTATAATTGTACTAATGCTATCTAATATCACTATAGATAGTAGTGAAAAGTTAGATCCTTGTAAACCAATATTAACCTCTAATACACCTATTAAAATAAACGTTATATCATTAAATTGGAAATGGTTATTTATATATCCTGATTTTAAAATTGCTGCGGTTAATGAAATGTATATTCCAATAAATACACCAATAATTTTTAATATTACTTCCGATTCAGTTATGAATTCATTCTTTATACCTCAATTAGGTAGTCAAATTTATGCTATGAGTAATATGTGTTCAAAGTTAAATTTAATTGCTAATAAAATTGGTATTTACAAAGGTATATCATCTAATTTTAGCGGTAGTGGTTTTTCTGGTATGAAATTTAATGTGTTCGTTGTAGATAATAATAAATTTAATTTATGGATTAATAAAATTAAATCTTGTAAAATTAAACTAACCAATTTTTTAGATTATAAGAAATTATCTTTACCTAGTAAATTTAATTCAGTAAAATATTTTTCTAATGTAAATAATAAAATTTTTTGCTATGTTATAAATAAAAGTCATTTAGATAAATAATACTATTTATTTATACTATTATTGTTTTTTTTAAATATAAAAATTTATTTTGCTTACAGGAAAAAAAATGTTTGGTAGATTAAAAATAAATGATATTCCATATAATGAACCAATTATTGTGTTTACTTTTGTATTTATTATAATAGCTAGTTTGACTATAGTATTTGTTATTAGTTACTTTGGTAAATGGAAATATTTATGGAATAATTGGTTAACTTCATTAGATCATAAAAAAATTGGTATTATGTATATAATAATATCAATGGTGATGTTACTAAGAGGTTTTGTTGATGCTGTTATGATGAGAACTCAACAAATGTTAGCGTCTTCTAATATACAAAAAGGATTTTTATCACCACATCATTATGATCAAATTGTTACTGTTCATGGTGTTATAATGATAATATTTATGGCTACTCCATTTATAATTGGTTTAATGAATATTATTATTCCCTTACAAATAGGATCTCGTGACTTAGCATTTCCTATGTTAAATTCTTTAAGTTTCTGGTTATTTATGGTTGGTGTTATATTAATAAACTTATCTTTAGGTATAGGTGAATTTGCACAAACTGGATGGACTGCTTATCCTCCATTATCTGAGAAAACTTATAGTCCAGGAGTTGGGGTAGATTACTGGATTTGGAGCATGCAAATATCTGGAATTAGTACTACTATTACTGGAATAAACTTTATTGTCACTATATTATTTATGCGTGTACCAAATATGAATATAATGAATATGCCAGTTTTTACTTGGACTACATTATGTACAAACATATTAATTGTTATAGCGTTTCCAATATTAACTGTAACTATCATGTTGTTAACTTTAGATCGATATTTAGGAATGCATTTTTTTACTCAAGATATGGGTGGTAATCCAATGATGTATATTAATTTATTTTGGTCTTGGGGACATCCTGAAGTATATATATTAGTATTACCAATATTTGGTATTTTTTCTGAAGTAGTTGCTACTTTCTCACAAAAAAGCTTATTTAATTACAAAACTTTAATTTTTACCACTATAATTATTACGTTACTAGCATTTTGTGTTTGGTTACACCATTTTTTTACTATGGGTGCTGGATCTAATGTTAATTCATTCTTTGGAATTATGACAATGGTAATTGCTATTCCTACTGGTGTAAAAATATTCAACTGGTTATTTACTATGTATAGAGGAAGAATTATTATTAATTCAATTATGTTATGGACTATTGGGTTTATTATTACATTCGTAATTGGTGGAGCAGCAGGAGTATTATTAGCATTGCCAACAGCTAATTATGTTTTACATAATAGTTTATTTGTTGTTGCTCATTTTCATAATGTTATTATTGGTGGTGTTTTATTTGGTTGCTTCGCTGGTGCTACTTATTGGTTTCCAAAAATTTTTGGTTTTACCTTAAATGAAACATGGGGTAAGGTAGCATTTTTCTTTTGGATTATTGGCTTCTATACAGCATTTATGCCTTTATACGTATTAGGATTTATGGGTATGACTAGAAGACTAAATCAATCCATAGACTTAGATTTTCATAACTTATTAACTATTTCTTTTGTTGGAGTACTAATTATAATGTTGGGTATACTATCTCAAATAATACAAGTAGTAATTAGTATAATTAACAAAAAAAGTAATATTGATTACAGTGGTGATCCATGGAACGGAAGAACTTTAGAGTGGTTCACATCATCACCGCCACCAGTGTATAATTTTGCAATTATACCTAAAATAGAGGATACAATTGATGCTTTTTGGATTATAAAGAAAAATATTAGTACTGATGCAAAATTAAAAAAATATCAATCAATTTTTTTACCTAAAAATACAAGTTTTAGTATATTAATTGCTATATTTGCATTGTTGTTTTGTTTTTCTATGATTTGGTATATTTGGTGGTTATCAATTATTAGTATGATTGGAATAATTATTGTTACTATATTATATAATATTAAAAGTAAAGAATATTATTATTTTTCAACCAACAAAATAAGAATTATTGAAAACAATAGATATATACGAGAATAATTGAAATTATGTTAAACATTAATAGTAAATCTTTAAAAGATATTCATATTAATATGAATAATAATATGTTTGGTCTTTGGGTATATTTAATGAGTGATTGTGTATTTTTTTCAGTATTATTCATTATTTATATTTTATCTTATAATAATATGTTAAATACAGTTAATAGTAGTTTTTATAATATACCATTTGTTTTAGTTGAAACTTTAATTTTACTTATTAGTAGCTACACTTGTTGTTTAATTAATTATTATTTTAGTATTAATAAAATAAAATATATGTTTTATTGTTTATTGATAACTTTTTTACTAGGGATAAGTTTTATTTATATGGAAATATACGAATTTATTCATTTAATTAAAAATAATTTTGGTCCAGATAAAAATTATTTTCTTTCTAGTTTTTTTACATTATTAGGAATACATGGTATACATATAATAGTTGGATTGATTTGGTTTATAATATTAATGTTACAAATTTATTTAAATAAGTTTGACAAAATAAAAAATAATTTGTATTGCTTAAGTTTATTTTGGCATTTTTTAGATATAATATGGGTGTTCATTTTTACAATTGTTTACTTATTTAGTTTTATTACTGTTAAACATTAAAATTATTAATAATGAAAAATAAATATTTATTTGGACTGTTATATTCTATAATATTAACAATAATTCCATTCATTTCATCAGTATTATTAAAAAGTAAATTAATAATATTAATATTAATTATCTGTGGTATATTGCAAATTATAGTACATTTTTTTTATTTTTTAGATTTTAATTTGTATTTAAAATATAAATGGTATTTTATATCTTTATTATTTACTTTAATTATTATTACTATATTAATTACTGGTTCAATATGGATTATGTGTCATATGTATAAAAATTTACTATAAATAATGTTAATATATAATGATAATAAAATCTATACGTACTATAAAACTAAAAATTGTTATTGGTAATTTATTATCTTTAATTAGTGGTTTTTTACTAGCATCTAGAACAACAAAAATAATAAATATTAAATTACTGATTTATACAATATTAGGAATGTTTTTTTTATTAGTATCTAATTGCTTATTAAATAATTATATTGATAGAGATATTGATATAATTATGGATAGAACTAAAGATAGATTATTTATAAACAATAAAATATTATCATTATTATTATTATGGATGTCTATCCTATTAGCTACATTAGGATTAATAATATTAGTTATTACTAATAATTTATTAGTTTTAATTCTATCTTTATTAGGTACTATAATATATATATTGTTCTATAGTATTTATCTTAAAAGAAATTCTTTATATAGTATATTAATAGGTAGTTTATCAGGAGCAATGCCACCAGTAATTGGATATTGCAGTATATTAAATTTTAATTATGAATCATTAATATTAATGTTAATATTTATAACGTGGCAAATACCGCATTCTTATGCGTTATCTATTATGTACATCAATGATTACAAAAAAGCTAATATTCCAGTACTACCTTTGTATTATGGTTATTTAACTACTAGAAAATATATTATTATTTTTATTATTTTATATATATTATTAATATTTTTATTAGGTATACTAACTAATAGTAATATGTATTTTATTATCACTAATCTTCCTGCCATGATAGTATGGTTATATATATCATTAGGAATTAATAATATAAATAATTGGGCAAAAAAAATATTTATCCTATCTATTATAAATATTAATATATTTAACTTATCTATATTAAGTTATTATAAAGTATAATAATATTTTTATATAAAATTAAATACTTAATAAATATGAATATTAAAACAATAAGAATTATAATTGGTACATGTATCCTATTTATTGTAAGAATGATCAGTACATTTATATTATTACCAGTAATTACTAACTATGGTAAATTATTTAATACTAATGATTTATTGATAGGAATATCTATTAGTATATATAGTATTATGCAAATAATTTGTCAAATACCATTTGGTATTGCTGCTGATAAATTTAATCGTAAAAATTTAATTGTACTAGGATTAGTAATATTTTTGTTTGGTAGTTTAATAATTATTAAGGTAAATAATATTTTTGGTTTAATTATAGGTAGAGCTATACAAGGAATAAGTGCTATTAGTCCAGTAATTATGAGTATTATATATGATTCTATTAATACTAAGTATTATGCTATATCTATGATGTGTTTAGGAATTAGTTTTTTATTATCTTTTATTGTTTCAATTATATTAGGTCCAATAATAATTACATTAATTAGCTTTCATGCTCTGTTTATAATTACAGCTATATTATCAATATTAGGAATTATTACGACATATTCTATTATACCTAATATAGAAAAAAATAAAATATCAACAAATAAATTAAAAATAAATATAATTAATCTAATTTTTAATAAAAATCTAGTTTTAATAAACTTTAGTATATTTTGCTTACATGTATTATTAGTATCGAATTTTATTACTATACCTTATGATTTAATAAAAGTTGGTATAGATTATCCTAATCATTGGAAAATATATTTATATAGTACATTATCTTTTATAATTACATTTATATTAATTAATATCTTTAATAAATACTCATATAAAATATTATATATATTAATTAACTTTATAACATTATTTTTAATATCAATACTATTAAAACTAGTTATTATTAATAAATTATTATTAATAATTAGTATACAACTATTTTTTATATCTTTTAGTATAATAGAATCTATACTACCACAACTTTTAAAAAAAGTAACTATTAATAATATACTATTTAACGGTACGATATTAGGATTATATTCTACTAATCAATTTTTAGGTAGTTCTGTTGGTGGGATAATTAGTGGATTATTACTATATATTAGTAAATCAACAAAATTTATACTGTTAGTTAATATACTAATATTAATAATATGGCTATTTATAATTATAAAAAATTCTAATGAATTAAAAAGAAAATAATTACTATAAATATATGAAAATTATGGTGTTAGATTATGGAGCTCTAGGTATATTATGAATATATTATTAAATTAAAAGTAATAATAGTATTCAAGAGTAGTTAAAAAAATAATAAAGATAAATATATATTAATATTATTAATACTAATAGTATGAGTAATAGTATTATACTACCAACAAATAATGTACTACATTTAAGTAATAGTAATTTATTAATAGTAACACTAAAAATTATGGATATATATTATTCCAGCTTTAAAATAAATAATAAATCTTATTAAAGATTATTGTATTATATTATTAATATATAATAGTTTAGGTATAGAAGATAAATTATATTTTATTAAATAACCATTATTAATTAGAGTTACTAATTATGTTATGTATAAAAATAATTATGATATTATATATCATAATTATTAAGGATTAACAATAATTAGTAAGATAAGTAATCTAGTAAATAATATTAACTTTAATATAATAAAAATATTAGATTTATCATTACTGAATGTTATCTAGTATAAAAATATATATATTACCAAATTAAAAAATTAGTAATTAACTGTATTATAAACACATCAACAACAATATATAATTGTAAAAATGGTAAGTTATTAAAATATAAAAAAAAGTATTTCTATATATAAAGAATTATCTTATGTACCAAAATATATTAGTGTAATTATCAATAATAAAGATTTAATAATTTTAGTTACTAATGTATTAAATAATATTAAAATAATGCATCTTTTATATTACAAGATATAAAAAATAATAAATTTTTAGAAATAGATTATGTAAATGGTTATATTATAAAATATACAAAATTAAAAAATATATATGTTTATGAAAATATAAAGTTATTTAATATCGTAAAATATAAAGATTATAATATTATTAAAATCCATAGTAATTAATATATAATATTAAATCTTAATATTTAAGACTACTTACTCTTTGCTATGATAATAAATTACATAATACCTATTATATAATAGTAAAAAATTATGATAATGAAAAAAAATAAATACACAATATTAACTAATATTAATAATCCTGTAGAATTACGTAAATTATCAATTAAAGATCTTGATATTGTGTGTTATGAATTAAGAGAATTTTTATTAGATACTGTTAATGAATCTAGTGGTCATCTTGCTTCTGGTTTAGGTGTAGTAGAATTAACTATTGCTTTACATTACGTGTATAATACTCCAATAGATTTTTTAATTTGGGATACTGGTCATCAAACTTATCCTCATAAAATAATAACTAATAGACGTAATTTTATGAGTACCATTAGACAAATTAATGGATTACATCCATTTCCTTCAAGAGAAGAAAGTAAATATGATGTATTAACAGTTGGTCATTCATCTACTTCCATTAGTGTTAGTTCTGGAATAGCTGTAGCAATGAAAAATCAGTATAAAAATAGACGTGTAGTTTGTGTGATTGGAGATGGAGCAATGACAGCAGGAATATCTTTTGAAGCAATAAATTATGCTGGCTATATTAAACCAAATATATTAATAATTTTAAATGATAATGGCATATCAATTTCTAATAATATAGGAGCTCTTAATAAATATCTATCTAATATTAAAAAATATAATAATTTAACTAAAGTAGATAAAACAATTAAACAAACAACTAATATATTAAATAATAATAATATATATACTGATAATACAATTAACTTATTTAAGTATTTAGGTTTTAATTATATTGGTCCTATTAATGGACATAATATAAAAGAATTAATTAAAATACTAAATATTTTACGTTTAAGGTCTGGTCCACAATTATTACATTTAGTAACAATTAAAGGTTATGGTTATTTACCAGCAGAACAAGATCCAATTAGTTGGCATTCAGTACCAAAATACAGTATATCTAATAATAATTTATTGTTAAGTAATACTATTAGTTACTCTAACATTTTTGGTGATTGGTTATGTTACACTGCAGCTAAAGATAATAAGTTAGTTGCTATTACTCCAGCTATGAGTTATGGATCAGGTATGAATAAATTTGCTTGTCAATACCCAAAACAATTTTTTGATGTAGCTATTGCTGAACAGCATGCTGTAACTTTTGCTGTTGGGTTGTCAATTGGTGGTTATAAACCAGTAGTATCTATTTATTCTACTTTTTTACAGAGAGCCTATGACCAAATTATTCATGACGTGGCATTACAGAATATTCCTATTTTATTTGTTATTGATCGTGGAGGAATAGTAGGATTTGATGGTAAAACTCATCAAGGATCATTTGATTTATCATTTTTACGATGTGTACCTAATATCATTATTATGACTCCAAGTAACGAAAATGAATGTAGATTAATGTTATATACCGGTTATCACTATCAAGATGGTCCTAGTGCAGTACGTTATCCAAAAAGATCAATTACTGGTGGAATGAATAAAATAACTAAATTATATAAAATCCCATTGGGGAAAGGAATAATTCATCGTTATGGAGTTAATATAGCAATATTAAATTTTGGTACATTATTTACACAAGCATTAATAGTTGCTAATAAACTTAATAGTACTTTAGTAGATATGAGATTTGTAAAACCATTAGATACTTCTTTAATTAAAGAATTATCTAATAATCATAAGATTTTTGTTACTATCGAAGAAAATAGTATTGTTGGTGGTGCTGGTAGTGCTGTTAATGAATTTATTATGTATAATCAGTTATCTGTGAAAGTATTAAATATAGGATTACCAGATTTATTTATTAATCACGGTGATCAAAAACAGGTACAAATTAATTTAGGATTAGATAGTATAGGAATATATAAAAAGATTAATAATTGGTTAAATAAAATTATTCAATAAAATAATAATACTTACAGCTATTAATGCAGCTAATATATCATCAATCATAATACCAAAACCATTATATATCTTATCTAAAAGATTTAATGGCCATGGCTTAATAATATCTAATATTCTAAATAAAAATATACTAAGTGATATTTCTAAAAAAGATTTATTAGGTAGTAGTAGAATTACTATCCAAGTACCAATAAATTCGTCTAATATAATACAATTATTATCTTTAATATCAGAATTATCATTAATAATATGGCAAAATAAAGTACTTAATATAAGTATAATTATAAATGTTAATATAGAAAAATTAAAAACTAACGTAATGTAATAACATATTATACTACTAATAATAGTAGTTACAGTACCAGAACATGGTAAATATCCTATACCAAAACCAGTAACAATAAGATTTAATAACTTGTATAAGCTTTTATTAAAGAAATTCATTTTTAAAATGACTAACTTTAATTAAAATGATCATACCCTAATGGGTTATTTAATAATTTTTTATCATAATTTAATAATAATAATTTTCTTCCTATATAAGGTATAATTTTTCCAATACAAGTAATTTTAGTATTTGTATTTAATTTATTTAATAAATGAATATTATTTTTTTTAATAGTAAAACATAATTCATAGTCTTCGCTATTACATACTAAATTTAATGCATTATAATAATTAACATACCTTTTTAATTTATTAGATAATGGAAGACGATTTAAATATATTTTAGCACTATATTTAGTAGTATTTACCATATTATATATTTCTTTTAAAATACCGTCAGAAATATCAGTAGCAGAATTAGCAATCATCCTAATTTTTTGACCAAATTTAACTGGTGGTTTAGGTCTTAAATGCTTATCTATAAAATATAATTTATGTTTTTTATTAAAAATTTTAATATTTTTTTTTAAAATTTCTAGTCCATAAGCACTATCTCCAAGAGTACCAGTAACATAAATCATATCATTTATATTCATTCCAAATTTAGTTAATTGTTTATCTATTGGAACTATTCCATATATAGTAACTGTAATACTTAATAAATTACCACTGCTAAGATTTCCACCTATTAAGCTAATATTATAATAATCTAATTGCTTAAATAATTCATTACTAAATAAAGATAACCAATACTCATCATATTTAGGTAGTATTAAAGACATAGTAATCCATTTTGGTTTAGCTCCCATAGCAATTATGTCACTTACATTAATAATTACTATTTTATATCCTAAATTACTTGGATTAATATTTGGTAAAAAATGTACCCCAGATACTAATGAATTAGTACTTATTGCAATAAAATACTTATTACTATTTATAGATAGTAAAGCACAATCATCACCAATACCTAATTTAACATAATTATCATTTATTTTTTTTTTAAAAAAACGATTTACGATATATGATTCATTTATTATATTATTCATGCATTTAAAATAAATAATTATTTTTTTATATTAATTTTATTAACAACTTGATCCAACACACCATTGATAAATTTATAACTACTACTAGTACCAAAAATTTTAGTTAATTCAATTGCTTCATTAATTACTACTTTGTACGGTATATAATTATGATATACTAACTCAAATATAGCAATTCTTAATATTATATGTTCTATGTGATCTAATTTATTAATATTACGTGATAAAAAAGGCAACATAATATTATCTAATTTATCACATTTTTTTAATACTCCTAAATACAATTTATAAAAATAAGTTACATCAATAATAGATTTATTTAATTTAAAAATAAAATCATTATTAATACTATTTATTATTTTTAAAGAATATAATGCTTGTAATGCTCTTATTCTTGCCTTACGACGATTTTGTCTCAAAAATTACCTTATTTATTTAAAATATGTATTAAATTTATCATTTCTAATGTTGTTATTGCGATTTCTACACCCTTATTAGTTAATTTTATACCAGATCTTTTAATAGCTTGATCTATATCATTAGTAGTTAATATACCAAAAGTTATTGGTATAATACTATTTGTTGATATTTCTGATAATTTAGATATACATTCGTTAACAATATAATGATTATGATTAGTTTCACCCTTTATTACTGTACCTATTGTGATTATAGCTTTGTATTTATTTGTATATACTAACTTATTAGCAATTATAGGTATTTCATATACCCCAGGAACCCAAATAACGGTAATATTTTCTTCTTTTATATTACCAATACGTATTAATGTATCAGTTGCTCCATCTAATAAGTTTTTATTTATAGATTTATTAAAACGAGATACAATTATAACTATATTTATATTACTATCATTAATTACAGTTTTAGCTTCTATTATATTCATCGTTATTTTCTCTTTATTAAACAATTAGTTATTAGGTACTAAACGAATTCTAATATCTACTCCAATTTTTTTTACATCTAAAATTTTAAATTTTATTATTTTAAAACTATTAAATTTTTGATTTATATTAAATAATGCATTAGCATTAGCTCCTATGATTTTTGGTGATTGATATAGTATAAATTCATCTATTAATCTTTTTTTAATTAAAATACTAGATAATATTGACCCGGCTTCTACAAGAATTTTATTAATTTCATTCTTACCAAGATATAATAATAACTCAATTAGGTTTAAATATACTTTATTATTTTTTATGTATGTAGGTAAAATAATTTGTTTAACTTTTGGTAATTTTAGTAAATCATTATTAATAACAGATCTTATTAACCAAGTTTCTCGATTGTCTTGAATAATATTAAAATCTTTATTTATACGATTATTAACATCAATAATTACTCTAATTGGATTTCTAATATATTTAGTAGAATAAATATTTTTTATATATTTAGGTAATAATGATTTACGTACTGTTAATTTTGGATTGTCAGATATAATAGTTGATGAAGTAGATAAAATTACATCACTTTTTGCCCTAAAAATTTGCACATCTTGTCTTGATTTAATAGAAGTAATCCATTTTTTTTTGTTAAATGCATAATTAGTACGTCCATCTAATGATGATGCTAATTTTAAACTTATCCAGGGAATACCAGTACGAATTCTCTTAAAGAAATCATAATTAAGTTTTTCTGCTTCATCTAACATATAGCCATATTCTACTAATATTCCATAACTTTTCAGTTTATTAAAACCCATACCAGATACTTTAGGATTAGGATCTAGAGTAGCAGCTATTACTTTAAATACTTTATTTTTTATTAAGGCTTCTGTACAAGGTGGTGTTTTATTATAAAAATTACATGGTTCTAAAGTAACGTAAACAGTAGAACCGTATGCATTTTTACCAGCCATGTTTAATGCATTTATTTCTGCATGATGTCCACCATAATATTCATGATAACCTTCACCAACAATATTATTATTCTTTACTATAACACACCCAACATTTGGATTAGAAAATGTAGAAAACTTACCTAATTTAGCTAGTTTAAATGCACGTAAAAGATATATTTTATCTTGATTATTCATAATTACTATTTTTTATTTAATTTAGGTGTATTATTAACTATACTTTTTTCTAAATTATCATTAAGTAATTTTAACGTACCCTTTGGTAGAATAATAGAAATATAATCTAACTTAATAATTACTTTATTATTACTATTAAGTAATAATAATGCATATCCATTATTTGTTTTTTCTAGTAATACACCTATTAAGCCACTATTAGTCATAATTTCATCACCACTTTTAACATTATTAATCAATAATTTATGTGATTTTATTCTTTTTTGTTGAGGTCTTATAATCATAAAGTAAAATACTAGTATAAAAATAAATAACATTAACAAAATTGAATAAGGATTACCTGACGATTGTGAATAGTAATTATAACCAGTTAGTATTTTATTAATAAAATCATTCATCTAAATATTTTTACTATTTAATATTTCATTAAAAATTAATATTTTTTAAATAAAATTATTAGCTTTAAAATTATACTATCTATTATAATATAAAACAATAAGTATATTAAATAGTAATTTATTATTTTTAACTTATTATCATAAATAATGATTTGTAATATATTTTTTATGATAATATATATCAATTTAATTTAATTAAAGTATTTATAGGAGATATATATGTTAGTTACAAAAATAGCACCTAATTTTACAGCTCCGGCAGTATTGAAAGATGGCACGATAATTGATAATTTTAATTTATATGAATATATTAGTAATAAATATGCTGTTATATTCTTTTGGCCAATGAATTTTACTTTTGTATGTCCATCAGAATTAATTTCTTTTAATAAACGTTATATAGAATTTAAACAACGTGGTGTTAAAATAATTGGTATATCTATAGATTCTGTATTTGCACATAGTACATGGCGATCTATACCTACTAATAATGGTGGAGTATTTAATATTAATTATCCAATGATTTCTGATGTAAAAAGAAATATCATAAAATCTTATGAAATAGAACATCCAGAATTAGGTGTAGCATTAAGAGGAACTTTTATATTAGATAAAGATAGTATCATACGTCATCAATCTATAAATGACTTACCTATAGGCAGAAATATTGATGAAATAATAAGATTTATTGATGCACTTAAACATCATGAAATTAACGGTCAGGTATGTCCAGCTCAATGGAAAATAGGAAAAAATACAATTGAACCAACTAAAGATGGTATCGCTAATTATTTAAGTAATAATATTAATGATTTATAATATTTATTTTATAAAGTTACATGATTATTTATTTTTTAACTTTAAACCTTACTAAAAAAATAGTAAGGTTTTTTGTTATTAACAATTTTAAAATATCTAAAATAATTTAAATAATTTTATAAATGTTATATGTTATATCTATTTAAGTTATTATTGATCACCATATTAATAACTAAATTATTTTGTAGTAATAATTTATTTGCTACAACTTACAAAATAATAAATCAAAATAGTAAAATTATAGGTAATAATATTAACTTTATTATTCCATTTAATAATAAATGTTCATTAGAATACTTTTCTGCTAAATTTCAAGTAGGTATTACTAATATGTTAGAAGCTAATCCAAATCTAGATGTTTATTTACCTATATCTTGTACTAAAATAATTATACCTAAAAAAATGATATTACCAAATACTTTACATAAAGGAATTATTATTAATAGTGCAGAAATGCGTTTATATTTTTTCTTAAAATATAATAAAGTTATTGTATTTCCTATTGGAATTGGGGAAATAGGTAATGAAACTCCTAGAAATTGGATTACTTCTGTTAAATATAAAAAAAGTAATCCTATTTGGATTCCAACAAAAAATATTAGAGATGAATATATACGTAATGGACAATACATACCCAAAATATTTCCTGCTGGACCAAAAAACCCAATGGGATTATTTGCTTTATATCTTGGTAATTATTATGCTATACACGGAACTAATAGTAAATTTGGAATTGGATTAAGAATTAGTCATGGGTGTGTACGTTTAAGAGATAATGATATTAAATTCTTATTTAATAATGTTCCTATAGGAACTAGAGTTCAATTTATTAATGAACCAATTAAAATTACCAAGGAACCAGATAATACAATATATTTAGAAGTACATCAACCATTATCCTCTAATAAAAAAGAATTTATGTCAAAAAAAATATTACCTATTAAAATTAGTAAATATATTAAAAAGTTTATTGTGAATAATAATATAAATATAAAAAAATTTAATGATGAATTAAATAGAAGGTCAGGTATACCAACATTAATTAATTAATAAAAAGTAAATTAACATACCCGGGACGAGATTTGAACTCGTATAGCTTTTCAGCTGAGGGATTTTAAGTCCCTTGTGTCTACCAAATTTCACCACCCGGGTAAAAAAAGACGTGTCCCAGAATCGAACTGGGATAAACGGATTTGCAATCCGCTACATAAACCATTCTGTCAACACGCCAAAAATTTTAGGATTATTAAATAAATATATATTATATTTTATATTTTAACAACATTAAAATTTTTTATAAAATTCATGTCTAATAACATATAAATATTCTAACATAGAATAAAAAGTTAATATTAATGCAATATATAAAAAAATTATACCAATAATTAATATAATATAATTATCTGATTGATATAGTAAGGTAGTAACAGCAATAATTTGAATTGTAGTTTTTACTTTACTAATTATAGTAACAGAAATATTATTATTTTTTCCCAATTTAGCTAACCATTCCCTTAATGCTGAAATAATAATTTCTCTTGCAATAATTATAGATGAAGGTAACGTGATTAACCAATAATGTAACTGATCAGCTATTAGTACTAATACTACTGATATCATTACTTTATCAGCTACTGGATCAAGAAAAGCTCCAAAATTACTTGTTTGTTTCCAACGACGAGCCAAAAATCCATCAAACCAATCAGTAATTGAAGCTAGAATAAATATTATAATACAACATAATCTGGACCAATTAAATGGTAAATAAAAAATAAAAATAAATAATGGTATTACTATTACCCGGAAAATAGTTAACCAAGTTGGTATATTAAATTGCATAATGTTATATTTATAAATTTAAATCACTGGAGTATAGCATATTAGTGTAAAAAAAATAATAAAGATTAATTTTAAATTAAGGATATCAATATAGTTTGATTATTTATAATAGTTTTGTATTAACTTGGGTCGTGTAGGATTCGAACCTACGACCAATTGATTAAGAGTCAATTGCTCTACCAACTGAGCTAACGACCCAAAATTAAACCATAACGGAGGAGTAGAGATTCGAACTCTAGAGTATTTCTACTACCGATTTTCAAGACCGGTGCTTTAAACCACTCAGCCACTCCTCCAAATTATTGTTAATAATAATTGTAATACCAATAACTAAACTAGTTAACTAATTTACAATATTAAAAATTATTGATATAATTACATATTATTAGTATATTTTACAATATAAATTATAATGTATAAATAATTTCACTAACATATACCATATAATAGGAGATTTTTATGAATCAACTAATTAAAGATATTATAATTAATAAACCTATTTTAAATACTAATAAAGTTCTACGCAATACTTATTTTTTATTATTTTTAACATTAGCATTCTCTGGATTTATAGCTACTATTAGTACAATATATTGTTTACCTAGTCCTGGCTTACTAGTTGTAATAATTGGGTTTTATAGTTTGTTATTTTTAACACAAAAGTTATCTAATAGTATTTTTGGTATTTTTTCTACATTTGCTTTAACTGGATTTATGGGTTATACATTGGGTCCAACATTAAGTAAAATATTATTCACCGGAGCTAATGATATAATAATTTTATCTTTAATTGGTACTGCGTTAATATTATTATTTTGTTCTCTTTATATTTTTATAACTAAAAAAAATATGTCATTTTTAACAAGTATAATAGTTAGTGGATTTTTATCATTATTTATATTAATTGCTATTAATAGTTTTCTTAATTTATCTATAGTATCATTAACAATTAGTATCATATTTATTATTTGTTCTTCTACTTCTATATTATGGGAAATAAGTAATATTATTTATGGTGGTGAAAATAATTATATAAGAGCAACTATTAGTTTATATGTTTCATTATATAATGTATTTGTTAGTTTAATAAGTAGTATTAATTTATTACGAAGATAAAATTAACTAGATTATAATCCATATTAATATAAATACAAAAATTTATATTAATTGTAGTAATTTTATTTTTTATTTAACTTTTTGTTAAAAAATTAAACAGTATTTATTTTATATTTTACTTATAAGTAATAATAATAATTTATATTTTATGACTTAAGTTTTAATTTATATTTAATAATTTAAATGATTTAATATTATTAAATATAAGATATTTTTCTATATAATTTTATGTTAGATAAAAAAAATTTTTTTTCAAAAAATGATTTAATAGCATCTGGATATGGTAAATTATTCGGAATAGATGGACCAAAATTACCATCATTACATATGTTAATGATAGATAGAATAACTAATATTACTAAAAATTATGGTAATTATAAAAATGGTTTTATAGAAGCTGAATTAGATATTAATCCTAACATGTGGTTTTTTTCTTGTCATTTTATTAATGATCCAGTTATGCCTGGATGTTTAGGTTTAGATGCTATGTGGCAATTAGTTGGTTTTTATCTTGGCTGGTTAGGTAGAAAAGGTAAAGGTAGAGCATTAGGAGTAAAAGAAGTAAGATTTATAGGGCAAGTATTACCAACATCAAAACAAATAATTTATCGTATTCATTTAAGACGCATTATCAATAATAAACTAATAGTTGGCATTGCAGATGGTGAACTAATATGTGATAATAAATTAATTTACACTGCTAGTAGTTTAAAAGTTGGATTATTTACTAAAATTAGCTTACTTTAATTAATTAATTATTATTTATTTATTATTTGTTATATAACTAGATATTAATTCTTTTTGTTTTATTAAGATTAATTTTTTTTCACTGTATTTTTTTAGTTGATCTTCTATATTATTGATAATTATTTTAGGTGCATATTTAATAAATTTAATATTATTTACTTTTTGATTTAAAACTTGTATTTTTTTATTTAATCCAATTAAATTAATTTTAATTTTTTTTAATCTAAAATATAATATTTTTTTGTCTAAATTATTTAATGGTATAGCTAATTGAATATTATTTATTTTTTCAAATATGTAAATATGTTTGTTTTTATTATTGTTATGTAGTACAGTAATTAAATTTAATTTAGCTATGTTTTTAATAAACTTATCACTATTTAATAATATTAGTTCTTCTTCATTAGAGAGATTACTAAAAATAACTTCTGTTAACGTGCTATTATTTATATTTATTTCTGATTTCATTTTTCTAATAGTATAAATGATGTTTTTTATTAAATTAATACTATTAGTTATACTATTAATACTATCATATGTTTGATAATTTGGAAATGATTGTAAAATAATTGATTGGTTATTATTAAATCTTTTATTAAGATGTTGCCATATATATTCTGTAATAAATGGAATAATTGGATGAGTTAATAATAATATTTGTTTCAAAACTATTAGTAATGTATTTTTAGTATATTTAATTTCTAATAATGATCCGTGTTTAATATTAACTTTTGCCAACTCGATATACCAATTACAAAATTGGTACCATATAAAAGAATATAGTATATTAACAGCTGAGTCAAAACGATAATTATCTAATGCATATCTAAATTTTTTTATTGTTTTATTTAATTCTATTAATATCCACTTATCTATCAAAGATAAAGATGATATCTTATAATCACAAAAATTTTCACTATTTAATAATACAAATCTACTAACTTGCCATAATTTATTACAAAAACCATAGTAACTAAATACTTGATTAGTATTGTAATTAATATTTTTGTGTGAAGATGACATAGCTGTTAAAGCAAAACGTAATGCATCAGCACCATACGAACTAATTCCATTAGGAAATTTATTTTTGGTGTAGTTAATAATATTTTTAATTTTAGTGAAACTATTTATTTTCTTAATACGTTTATAAATTAATTTTTTTAACGATATACCATCTATTATATCTATAGGATCAATAATATTACCTTTAGATTTAGACATTTTATGTCCATGCTCATCACATACTAAGCCAGTAATATAAACTGTTTTAAATGGTATATTAGTAGAATTATTATGATTTCTGACTAAATAAGATGTTAGCATAATCATTCTAGCAATCCAAAAAAATATTATATCAAAACCACTTATTACTAAATTAGTTGGATGAAACATTTTTAGTAAAATAGTATTTTTAGGCCATCCTAAAGATGCAAAAGTCCATAAGGAAGAAGAAAACCAAGTATCTAGTACATCATTATCTTGATACAAGATATCATTTTTATTTAGATTATATAAAAATCTTATCTCCTGTTCATTATTACCAACATATACATTATTTTTAATATCATACCAAGCTGGAATACGATGCCCCCACCATATTTGTCTTGAAATACACCAATCCTGTATATTTTTCATCCAATTAAAGTATAAATTTTCATAATGCTTTGGAATAAACTTAATATATCCATTTTTGACAAAATTAATAGCCAACTGTGATAATTTACTAGTACGCATATACCATTGATTAGTTAATAATGGTTCAATAACCTTATTATTACGATTATTATAAGAAATAATTAATTTATGTAATTTAACATCATCTAATAAATCTAAATCTTTTAATTTATCTATAATTATATTACGAGCTTTAAATCTATCTAATCCTTGTAAATAATGGGGTATACTGTAAGTATTTTCATTATCTATTTCACCATACTTATTAAGTACTTCAGGTTTTTTAAGTATAGTACCAATTTTTGAAAAAATATTAACAATTAATAAATTATGTTTTTTGCCAATTTTATAATCATTAAAGTCATGTGCTGGAGTAATTTTTACACAACCAGTACCTTTTTTAATATCTACGTATTCATCTGCTATAATGGGTAATAATTTATTTAATATCGGTAATATAACATACTTACCAATTAAATTTTGATAACGATTATCACGAGGATTAACAGCAACAGCAACATCTCCTAACATTGTTTCCGGACGTGTAGTTGCTATAACTAAATAATTCAAATTATTAATAGTAAACTGATTATTAGCTAATGGATATCTTAGGTACCACATATTACCAATACATTCTTTATTAATTACTTCTAAATCAGAGATAGCAGTTTTTAATTCAAAATCCCAGTTTACTAATTTTTTACCCTTATATATTAAGTTATCATTGTATAATTTTATAAATGCTGACCTTACTGAATATGACATATCACGATCTAAGGTAAAACGATTATTATCCCAATATACAGAATTACCTAATCTTTTAATTTGATAGTGAATATAATTACTAAATTTATCCTTTATTTTCCATATTTCTTTAATAAAATCTTCACGATTATAATTTATTCTAGTTTTATTATACTTATTTTTTATTATATCTTCAGCTGTAATTTGCATAGCTATGCCAGCATGATCAGTACCCATTTGCCATAAGGTATTTTTACCTTGCATTTTATTATATCGAATTAATATATCCATTAAAGTGTATTGATAAGCATGACCAATATGTAATTTACCTGTAATATTAGGTGGAGGTATAACAATACAATAATTTTTTCTATTATTTTTTTTAGTAGGACTAAACAGATTATGCTCTTCCCAATATTTATATATTGATTGTTCTATATTTTTTGGATTATAATAATTGTCCATTAATTAATACCTATAATTGTTAGTATTGTTATTCATTTATTATACTAAATTTTATTAGATAAAACTAAAATATTTAAATCCATAATAAACATATCTGCAATTAATTATTAAATTTAGTTAATACAATAATTTAAAATTATATTAAATATATACAATTATGATTATTATTAAATATATATTTAATAAAATATGTAAAATTCAAACCATAGTTATACTAACTTTAGTATTAGTGTTTTTTTGCCATAAAACAGTACAAATAATTAAGTTAATTAGTATTGGATATATTACTAAAATTTTAGCTATTAATTTAATAATTTTAAAAATTCCTGAAATAATACAGATGGTAATACCAGTAAGTGTTATAATTAGTGTTTTTATTACTGTAAAACATATATATAATAATAATGAATTATTAGCTATTTATAGCTGTGGATATAATAAAAATATAATATACTTAGCATTATTAATTATGAGTATTTTTATTATGTTTCTTACTACTATTAATAGTATGTGGATTGTACCAATATCTAATAAATATTATTGTCAATTATTATTTGATAATAAACAAAATAATATTAATCAATTAATATTAAATAATTTTCCTAAGAATATTAATAATAATATCATCTTTAATAATATATTAAATAACATCTATTCAGTAAAAATTAAGAAAAATAAATATTACTTAATAAGTACTGGAAGTATTGATAGTATTAATGCTAATAATAAATATAAATTAGTTATATTATGCAACGGTAAAAATATCTATTATAATTTATTAAATCGTAGTGTAATAATAACAAAATTTAAAAAATATTATTTATTTTTTTATATTAAGAATAAAAAATATATTAATTTACCAGCTAATCAATTAAATTTAAACCAATTAATTAATACTATTAATGTAAATAAAAATGAGCTACATTGGAGATATAATTTAATACTATCAATACCATTATTTTATTTATTATCTGTAATAATATTAATTAGTGATATTAAAAGAATATTTGGTATTTCACTCATAATAACATTATATATATTATTTTTTATTATACAACATTTATTGCGTATTAGTACGATAAGTTATTCATATTTATTAATGTGGTTGTTATATGTATTTTATTTAAATATTATAATATTAATGAAATATTTAACTAATAAGTTATTATGATAAATAATGTTAATAAATATATAAAACCACTATTTGGTATACTAAATTTGTATATTATGAAAAGTATTTTTATTTATACTATACAAGTTTCATGTATTATAGGTTTATTATCTTGTATTAGTAAATTGGTTGAATTATCAAATAAGATACATAATTATTCGGTAATTCATATTGTGTTAATAATTTTATTTAATGTTATTAAGGATATAGAATTATTTTTACCAATAATAATATCTTTATCTGTATTATGTAGTATAATTTCGTTAATAACGAATAATGAATTAATAACAATTTTAACATTAAAAAAATGTTGTCAAATTACAGTATTAATAACTAAAATTAGTATTATTATATCAATATTTATCCTATTAATTTTAGAAATTACTTTATCGTTTAATTATTTTCTGTTTAACTTTAATCCAAAAAAAAATACTTCCTATAACATTTATATTAAAAATAATAAAGAATTAATTTTAATAGAAAATATTTATAATAATAAGATATTTAATGTAAATATATTTTGTACACAAAATAATAATAAATTATCTACTATATATTATGCTAAAACTGCAGTATTTATTAAAAATTACTGGATACTATATGAAGTAAAATATTTAAGATTAACCAAGCCTATATTAAGTAATTATATACCATTTTGTATATGGCATACTAATTTAACACCATACGAACTACATATTTTTACTATAACACCAGAATTATTGTCTATTAAACAATTATACCATCAAATTAATCTTTTAAATAAAGATAATATAGATTATTATTATTACCAATTATATATGTTAAATAAACTACTACTACCAATTAATACTATTACTATTATATTTATTATAACTTCATTAAGTTTTCGTGAATTAGAAAAACTATCTATAAAAAATATAGTTTTAAAAAATATGATAGTAAATTTTTTATTCTATACTATACATCAAATTACGCTATATATAAGTTTTATTACATATAAAATATTATTAATAGTGCTAATACTACACTTAATAGTATTTATATATTGTATAAAAATAAATAAAAATATATTATAATAATCAATTTATAAACCGAAGTGGCGAAATTGGTAAACGCAGTTAACTCAAAATTAACCGTCTTTAAAAGACTTATCGGTTCAAGTCCGATCTTCGGTAATATATATTAACGATTACGAAATATTATTCTACCTTTATCTATATCATAAGGAGTTAATTCAACAATAACTTTATCTCCAGTAAGAATTCTAATATAATTCTTACGCATTTTACCAGAAATATGAGCAGTAACTATATGATTATTATCTAATTTAACTCTAAACATAGTATTTGGTAATGTATCTAATACAGTACCCCACATTTCAATATTATTTTTTTTATTCATAATTATTATTTTTTTAACAATTATTTAGGTAATTTATAACATCTAACGCAGCTATACAACCACTACCAGCGGCTATTATAGCTTGTCTGTAATTACCATAGACTATATCACCTGCTGCAAAAATACCAGGTATAGAAGTTGATGTTTTATAATTTTTATTAATATTCGTACATATATAATTATCTTTTAGTAATAGTTGATTATTAAATATATTTGTATTTGCAATATGTCCTATTGCTAAAAATAAACCATCAATATTAATATTTGTGATACTTTGATCTAATATATTTTTAATTTTAATATTAGTTATTATATAATTATTACCTAACACTTCTTCAAGAATACTATTTTTATAAAATATAATTTTATTATTTTTAATTAAGTCTATAATTTTATCGATTATTATAGGTTCTGCACTAAATTTATTCTTTCTATGTATAATATATATTTTTTTAACGATATTTGATAAGTATAAAGCTTCTTCTAATGCAGTATTACCACCACCAACAATAGCTACTATTTTATTTTTATAAAAGTTACCATCACATAATGCACAAGTAGATATACCTTTATTTTCATAATTTTTTTCAGATATTAAATTTAAACGGCGGGGATAAGTACCAGTAGCAATAATTATTACATTGCACTTATATATATAATTATTACTGTATAATGTAAAAGGATTAGTATTGAAATTAGTACTTGTAATACTATCATTAATAATACTTATTTTATATTGTTTTATTTGTTTAAATAATTTATTCATTAAATCATAACCAGATATATTATATTCTCCAGGCCAGTTTTCTATACTGATAGTATTAACTAATTGTCCACCGATATTATTACCAGTAATTAATAATGGATTTAAGTTAGCACGAGCAGTATACATAGCAGCAGTATAACCAGCTGGACCAGAACCTAATATAATTAATTTACTATATTTAAACATAAAATACTCATAATAATTATTAAAATTTTAATGTAATTAATTCAATGTTAATTATATATTTTGATTAATATTTATGATAAATAATTTTAATAAAATAAATTTTATAATTAATATTATAAAATAATAATTAGCTAATATTAAACAATTTAACATAACTAATTATACATTAATGAAACTATTATTACATACTAAAATAGTATTATAATTATTATTAATAGTAAATTTAATAATTTTTTTCAATATCTTTAAGAGCAATAATTGTACATTTATCATGAATTTCATTATTTAATATAGACATTCTTTCATTATTTTGTATATTTCTTGCTTTATCTGCAGCAATTAAAATTAAGTCAAATACATTACCTACTTTGTCTATTGCTTTCTGTACAGTTATTCTTGCCATAAATACCCCTGGTTTAATAAGTAATTATTTTTTTGATATTTAATTTTTAATTGTTCAGCTATTATGATAGCTTTTAGTTGTTTTAGAGTTAATTCAAAGTTATCATTTACTATTAAATAATTATATTCTTTACAATACTTTATATCATTATAAAATTGATTAATTCTGTTTTTAATAACATGTACGCTATCTTGGCCCCTTAAATATAATCTATTATTTAGCTCTTTTATAGATGGTGGAATTATAAATATACTACAAACATTAGGTAACTTATTTTTAACTTGTCTTGCTCCTTGCCAGTCTATATTTAAAATTATACTAGTATTATTACTTACTAAATTTTTTATACTTGTATAAGTAGTACCATAATAATTACCAAAAACAATAGCATATTCTAAAAAAAATTTTCTTTTTATCATTTCTTTAAATTCTTTTACTGAAATAAAAAAATAATGTTCACCATGTTTTTCACCTATTCTTTTTTTTCTTGTTGTGTATGAAATTGATATTGTTATGTTCTTTAGTAATTTATTTTTAATAAAAGATTTAATCAAACTAGATTTTCCAGTTCCGCTAGGAGCAGAAATAATATATATTATACTGTAATTTAACATAGTATATTAATACTAAAAATAAATACCAATAAATTAAATATATTTTACTTATAAGAACATAATAAATTAATTAGTTTTATATTTTTAATTTATAAAATATTTTCCTAAATACAATGATTTTACTTTTTTATTTGATTTAATTTCTTTAGATGTACCATTAGCAATAACTTTACCGTTATATAAGATATATAATTCTTCACATATATCAAAAATTTCTTTAGTATTATGATCAGTAATAATTATTCCTAAACCATTATTATTTAATTGCTTAATAATATTTTTTATTTTTAATATTGATATTGGATCTATACCTAAAAATGGTTCATCAAATAATATAAATTTAGGGTTAGTTGCTATAGTACGAGCTATTTCTACTTTTCTGCATTCACCTCCAGATAATGTATAACCCATATTATTAATTAAATGTTCTATATTAAATTTTTTAGTTAATGATAATACTAATTTTTTTCTTTTTTCATACGATAAATTTTTTTTATTTTCTAATACAATCATAATATTATCAAACACACTTAAATTACGAAAAATAGAAGTCTTTTGTGGTAAAAAATTTATACCATAGTATACTCTTTTATGTATAGAAAATTTATTTATATTAATATTATCAATTAATATTTCTCCACAATTATTTTTAATAATACCAATAATCATGTAGAATATAGTAGTTTTACCAGAACCATTAGGGCCTAATATACCAATAATTTTTTTCGAATCAAAATATAAGTTAACGTCATTAATTACTAATGTATCATTATATTTTTTGCTAAGGTTTTTTACAATTAAATAACTCATATTACCTGTACTTTATGAATTTTTAATTAAAATATGTATTTGTTTACTATTATTATTAAGTAGTATTATTTGTTTTTTGTTAATTACATATATCAAATATTTACAACAAATACGAATATTATAATAATAAATATTAACATTATTTATTAAAAGAATAATATTTTTATTTTTATTAAAATAAAATTGGTTGGACTTACCAAATAAATTAAAATTATTAGTACATATTTTAATATAAATTAGTGGTTTTCCATAACCATACATTATATTATTATTTATATTATTAATGTTACTAATAATGACTTTATCAGCATTAATTAATATGTTAGAAAATTTTATTTTAACATTATCACTAAATTTAATAGTGTTATTAAATAAATTAATTATTTGATTATCTGATGATATTAAAATATTATTTTTTACATTTGCTAGTACATTACTATTAATAATTAAAATTAATAATGTACATAATAGAAAATTAATTATTTTTAAATAATTATAATAAATAGGTAACATAATTTGTTTATCTAATTATGTTAATATTTGTCCATTTTAAAAAATAATATTTTTAGTATAAAACTAATAAACTAACTTATTCTGCGCAATAAGTAATAAATCACATACTTCTCTTACAGCTCCATTACCACCTATATAATTAGTTACGTAATTAGCTACTTTAAACAATGCTGGATGAGCATCAAATACAGCCACACTAAATTTTACTAATTTCATAACAGGAATATCTATTAGATCATCACCGATATAAGCAGTATCATCAATAGTTAAATTTAGTTGATTTAAAATTTCATACAATACTGGAACTTTATTTAGTTTATTTTGATATATATATTTAATATTTAAAGTATTACAATAGTAATCTACTATTTTAGAATATCTACCACTAATTACTGCAACCTCTATATTAAATTTTTTTAAACAAAAAATACCATAACTATCACGAACATTAAATGATCTTAGTTCTTCACCTTTATGATCAACATAAATAATATTATTAGTCATGACACCATCTATATCACAAACTAATAATTTAATACTCTTAGCTAAATTTAATATCTCTTTTGTTACTAAATTTGCGTTATTATTTTTTATTTTTTCTATATTCATTAATTTAATTTATGTAAAAATATCATATATATTAATTATACCAATTAATTTATAATTATCTATTACAATTAAATTTTTTATTCTATTTAATTTAATTAAATTAATAGCATTTATTAATGGTTGATTTGGTCCAATACTAATTAAATTAGTTTTCATTACTAATGAAACACTAATTTGTTTTAAATTAATATTTTTAAACAAAAAGTTTTTTATATCTTTATTTGTGATTATACCAATTACATTATTATCTTTATTACAAATAATAACTATACCTAAATAATTATTTATTTTTTTCATTACTTCATATAAAGAAATATTACTATAAATTATTGGTAAATCTTTAATATTACGCATAACATCACTAACTTTAATTAAGTTAGTGTTTTTTATCGTACCTTCTGGATGTGATAAAATAAATTTATTTAAAGTAAATTTTTTTACTTTGGATAAAGTAATTGCTAAAGTATCACCAATTATTAGCATAGCAGCTGTACTAGTAGTTGGTGCCAACCCAAATATGCAAACTTCTTGCGTAATATTGGTATAAATATTAACTTTAGATATTTTGCCAATTGTACTTCCAGTATTTCTTGTTATACTAATAATATTTACTTTTAGATATTTTAATGTTGGAATTAAAACTAATAATTCTCTAGACTCTCCAGAATTAGATAATATTACAATAATATCGTTACTAGATATCATACCTAAATCACCATGACCAGCATCATTAGGATGAATAAAGAATGATGGAGTACCAGTACTAGAAAAGGTAGCTGCTATTTTTTTAGCTATATGTCCAGATTTACCTACACCCATTGTAATTACCTTACCTGTACAATATAATATTAATTGACATGCATTGTGAAAATTAATATCAATACATTTATTTAATTTTTTTAGACAATTTATTTCCTTTCTTAAAATAGATTTACCAGTAGATATAAAATCATAAGACATTAATAATTTATTAAAAGACATAAAAATTCCAATAGTATAATAAAAATTAATAGAATATAATTTTAATTTTATAATATAAAATTTAAATTATAACTATAGTATATTATCATTAATTAATTTATTTATTAAGATGAGTAATATTTTTATTTATAATACTAAATATATTATAATTATATAACTAGTATAAATTATTTTACGTATAATTTTTTTAAATTATAATTATTTTATATTATAAACATATTTTATTAAAAAAAATTATGGATATAGAAAAAATAAAAAATGATTTATTAGATTATTTATCTCCTAATAAATGTTATATTAAAAATTATCATAATCATTTATGTGTCACAATTATAAAAGATAGTTTTACTAATTTAACTATATTAGAAAGACAACAAGAAGTTTATAAACCATTAGCTAAATACATAAAAAATAATATTATTCATTCTATATCAATTACAACATACACTCCCGATGAGTGGAAAAATTATAATAATAAAAAAAATAACTAATAAAAATTTTTAATGAGTAAATTATATATTTATGGTCCAACTAAATTAAGTGGAAAAGTAAACATTTCTGGTGCAAAAAATTCTGCCTTACCAATATTATTTGCTACATTATTAACAGAAAATACTGTGGAAATAAAAAATTTACCTAAATTAAAAGATATTGATATAGCAATAAAATTATTAAATAAACTAGGAGTAAAAATTAAAAAAAATAAATCAATATATATTAATCCAAAAAATATAAATATTTGTTGTCCTTACGATTTATCAAATAATATACGTGCATCTATTTGGATATTAAGTCCATTATTAGCTAGATTTGGTTATGGAACAATACCATTACCTGGTGGATGTGCTATTGGTAAAAGACCTATAGATCTTCATTTATCTGGATTAAAAAAATTAGGTGCTAATATAACTATAAAAGATAAATATATTAAAGCATCAGTATTAGGAAAATTAAAAGGGGTTTATATAAATATGAATAAGATTAGTGTTGGAGCAACTTTAACTATTATGATTGCTGCAACACTAGCTGTTGGTACTACTATAATAGATAATGCGGCTAAAGAACCAGAAATAATTGACACTGCTAATTTTTTAATTACTTTAGGAGCGAAAATATATGGAGCTGGTACTAATAAAATTATAATAAATGGAGTTAATCATCTTAATGGTGGTGTATATAAAATATTACCAGATAGAATAGAAACAGGTACTTTCTTAGTAGCTGCAGCTATTTCTAGAGGAAGTATTACATGTTACTCAACGTATCCCTGTTTATTAAAAGAAGTATTAATAAAACTTCATGAAGCAGGAGCTGATATTAAAACCGGTAAAAATTGGATTAGTTTAGATATGCATGGTAAAAGACCCAATGGAGTTATAATACGAACATCTCCATATCCAGGGTTTCCTACTGATATGCAAGCTCAATTTAGCTTATTAAATTTGGTTGCTAAAGGAGTCAGTAAAATTACTGAAACAATATTTGAAAATCGTTTTAAGCATATCATTGAATTAATTAAAATGGGAGCAAAAGCAAAAATAATAGGTAACACTGTATTATGTTATGGGGTTAAAAAATTATTTGGAACAGAAGTAGTAGCTACTGATTTAAGATCATCAATTAGTTTAATATTAGCAGGTTGTATAGCTCAAGGAGTAACTACTGTAGATAATATACATTATGTATATAGAGGATATGATTCTATAGAAAAAAAACTAAAATTAATTGGTGCAAATATTAAAATTATTAATAGTAAATAGTTATATCTAATTAACTAATAAAAATATATTATTTTTTCCTCTAATAATATGAAATACTATAACAGATGGTTTTTTATTTAAAACTTTTTTTAATTGTGAGATATTATCAATATCTTCTTTATTAACACCAACTATTATGTCATTCTTCTGTAAACCAATATTAAATGCTGGAGAGTTTTTTGTAATATTATTAACTAATACTCCTTTTACTTTACCATAGTTATTACTTAATAAAACTCCTTGTAAAATAGGTATATTACTAATTTCTTCATTATATTTATTATTACTATCTTCTAAAGTAACAGAAATATCATTAATTTTATTATTTCTTAATACACCGATCACAATATTATCACCAGGATTAGTAATGCTAATTTTTACTCTTAATTCAGCAAAACTTTTAATTCTTTTACCATTAATTGAAACAATTATGTCTCCTGCTTTAATTCCAGCTTTATAAGCTGCTGAATTTACTATTACTTCACTAACAAAAGCGCCATGTTGAATATTAATTTGTAAAGCGTTTGCAATATCAGCTGTTAATTCTGTACCTTTAATACCTAATTGACCACGTTTAATTTCACCATACTTAATTAATTGTTCGCTTAAACTTTTTACTATATTACTAGGAATTGCAAATCCAATACCAATATTACCTCCATTAGGAGCTAAGATTGCTGTATTAATACCAACTAACTCACCATTCAAATTAATTAACGCACCACCGGAATTACCTCTGTTTATTGAGGCATCAGTTTGTATAAAATTTTCTAATCCTTCTAAATTTAACCCACTTCTGCTAAGAGCAGACACAATTCCTGATGTTACAGTTTGTCCTAGACCAAAAGGATTACCAATTGCTATTACAAAATCACCAACTTTTAAATTATCAGAATCAGCTATTTTAACTTCTATTAGATTATTTGGATTAGATATTTTTAATAAGGCTAAATCAGTTTTATCATCACACCCAACTAACTTAGCATAAAATTCTCTTCCATCATGTAATTGAATTTTAATTTTATCGGCATTATGTATTACATGGTTATTAGTAATAACATATCCATTATTAGCATCTATAATTACACCAGATCCTAATCCTTCAAATTGACGAACACTATTACTATTTGGTATATTAGGACCAAAAAAATATTTAAATTCTTTAGGTAAAATTGATTGTCTAATAATTTGTGTACCTTCTATATGCATATTAACTACTGCAGGCAATACTTTATTTATCATAGATGATAAACTAGGAATATTATTACGATTATCTACATTAATTAAAGGAAAAGATGCATAAACATTGATATTATTAAATAGAATAACGATAATTATAAATACTTTAATAAATAATAGTATTGCATTCATATATAGCCTTTTTTAATCAATTAATATTTGTGTTAAAATTTTTACTTAAACTGAATTATAATTCTATAACAATATGATATACATTATATATATATAAATTAAAAAATTATAAAATTAAAATATAATAATTTAATTTATTGATAACATGCAAAAATAATATTATACTATTAACTTGTTTAGTTTCGATATCTTTATTTTATTAATACATTTTCTATGAAAAATAATTATTGTTGGTATTTAGTTAACGCAGAAAATCAAGTATTAGGTCGTTTTGCTAGTAAGATAGCTAATTTATTAATTGGTAAGCACAAAATTAATTATTTACCTAATTTAAACGTTGGTGATTATGTTATAGTAATTAATGCTAATAAAATAATTACTACTGGCAATAAATATAAAGATAAAATATATTATAAACATACTGGATATGTTGGTAATTTAAAAAAAATAACTTTTAAAGATGTTTTTATAAAAAATCCAAGGTACATTATTTTACATGCTGTTAGTGGTATGTTACCAAGAAATTCATTAAAAAAAGTAATGATTAGAAAATTAAAAATCTACTTAGATAATAATCATAGACATATATCACAAAAACCAAAAATATTTAATTTATAAAATGGAATGTAGTTATGTTTGCATATTATTATGGTACTGGACGTAGAAAAAGTGCTGTCGCTAGAGTTTTTTTAAAAGAAGGAAATAATAAAATAATAGTAAATAATATTAATATTAATGATCATTATAATAATAAGATAATTATTTTTAAAATTAATCAAGTATTAAATGTAGTTAATTTATTAAATAAGTTTGATATATATATAACAGTTAAAGGTGGTGGTATTTTAGGTCAAGCAAATTCAATAAAACATGGAATTTCTCGTGCATTAGTAATTTATAATAATAAATTATATTATAAATTAAGAGAATTAGGATTTATTACTAGGGATTCTCGTGTTGTAGAAAGAAAAAAAGTTGGACTAAAGAAGTCTCGTTGTCGTCCGCAATTCTCTAAACGTTAAATAATATAAATTTTTTGTTATGTTATATAAAAAAGAAATATTTAATTTTAGTGCTAGTCAAGCAATGATCCCCGATGTTGTATTAAAACAAATAAAGAAAGATTTATTTAATTGGAACAATAAAAATATATCTATTATGGAAATTAATCATCGTAGTAATTATTTTATTTCTATAGTAGAAAGTACTAAAAAATATTTACGAGAATTATTAAATATACCATTAGATTATAAAATAATATTTTGTTTTGGTGGAGCTAGAGTACAATTTTCTATTGTTCCAATTAATCTTATAAAAAATAAATTTAATTCTGCTGATTATGTAAATAGTGGATATTGGTCTAATAATGCTATAAATGAAGCAAAAAAATATTGTTTTGTTAATCAAATAAATGCTGTATATAAAGAAAATAATGTAATAAAGGTTTATCCTATGGATAATTGGTTAATTTCTAATAATAGTTCATATTTACATTATTGTCCTAATGAAACAGTAAATGGTATATATATTGATGAATTACCTAACTTTCATAATCATATTGTTGTTGCTGATTGTTCATCTATTATATTATCTCGTGTATTAGACATAAGTAAATTTGGTATAATTTACGCAAGTACTCAAAAAAATATTGGTTTATCTGGATTAACTTTACTGATAATACGAAATGATTTAATTAATATAAATAAAAGTAAGGTAATACCATCAGCTTTTAATTATCAATACTTAGTAAAATATAATTCTATGTTTAGTACTCCACCAACTTTTACTTGGTATGTTGTTAATTTAATACTTAAATGGCTAAAAAAACAAGGTGGTTTGTCTAGTATTGAAAAAATAAATAAAATTAAATCTAGTATTTTATATAAAATAATAGACAATAGTACTATATATCATAATAATATTTCATCTACATGTCGATCATATACTAATATTACTTTTACATTATCTAATTCTAATTTACATGAATTATTTTTGAAAGAATCTAATAATGCTGGTTTTTTAAATTTAGCTGGTCATAGATCAGTTGGAGGTATCAGAATATCATTATATAATAGTATGCCATTATTGGGAGTAAAAAAACTTGCTAAATTTATGTATAATTTTTCTACTAAATATAGTTAATAATTAATACTGCATTGCATAAATAATAATAACAATAGATATTAGTCTTTCTAATCTAATATTAGATTTTTTTATTATTGGTATACTAAATTTTTTAGTATATGGCCATAATAGTGGAACTCCTGCAGGAGTCAGCATATCAGCAATAATATGACTAATATATCCTATAATCATTGCATAAATTACGTCTATTGGAAAATTAATTCGTTTGATATTTATATAGATTGCTATTATAATTATTAATAATATACTATGAGTAAATCTTCTATGACCAAAAAGTTTATAGATTGGTATAGATAACCATTTAAATCTTCTTCCTATAAATGATTTTGGATGATCTATGTCAGGTAATAAACATGTCAATAAACTACCTAAAATAATATGCCACCAATCACCACTAGTTATTAGTTGTATTAATTTAACCTTTTTTATTAAGATTATACTAGCTACAGCAAAATAGATATGTCCTTCAGTTGTCATAATTATAAAATAATTATTATATTTTTTTAAATTTTTATTGTATGAAATAACTAATATATTAATAATTTATAATAAATTATAATTATTATATATTTAATTTATTAAAATTAAATATAGATATATTGAAGTTTTTTTACAAGAATGATATTTTATTAAATAACGTAGTTAATAGCTTAATTAATTAGTTTCAAAAAAAATTTCATGTGTCAGACTAATTATAAAAATAATATTTTACTTTATGATCATAGAAAAATTGCTAAACAGTTAGATTTGTATCATATTCAGGAGGAAGCGCCAGGAATGATATTCTGGCATAATAATGGATTAATTATATTTAATAAATTAGAGGAATTTATTAGATTACAACTAAAAAATTTTTCTTATCAAGAAGTTAAATGCCCATCTATGATGGATAAAAGTATATGGAAAACTACAGGTCATTGGGATAATTATTCAAACTATATATTTACTACTAATTCAGAAAATAGAGAATATTGTATTAAACCAATGAATTGTCCTGGACATATACAAATATTTAATCAAAAAATACAATCTTATCGTAATTTACCTTTAAGAATAGCGGAATTTGGTAGTTGTCATAGAAATGAGTTATCTGGATCTTTATATGGATTAATGCGTATACGTAATTTTACTCAAGATGATGCGCATATATTTTGTACAGAAGAACAAATATACGAAGAAATTAGTAATTGTATAAAAATGATATATTATACTTATAATATATTTGGTTTTAAAAATATTAAAGTTAAGTTATCGACTAGACCAAAAAATAGAATTGGTGATGATAATACATGGAATTGGGCTGAAGAAAAATTAGTTAATTCATTAAAAGGAAATAATATAGTTTTTGATTATCAATTAGGTGATGGAGCTTTTTACGGACCTAAAATAGAATTTATATTATTAGATTCGTTAGGTAGATCTTGGCAATGTGGTACTATACAGTTAGACTTTTTTCTTCCAAATCGTTTAAATGCTTATTATATTAATAAAAACAATTTACGTAGTATTCCAATTATGATACATCGTTCTATTTTAGGTTCAATAGAACGTTTTATAGGGATAATTACAGAAGAGTATTCTGGATTTTATCCAGTATGGTTAGCGCCAATACAAGTGGTTATTACAAATATAAGTATTAATCAATGTAATTATGTAAATGAAATTGGAAAAATTTTAATATCATTAAATATAAGAACTAAAATAGATACTAGAAATAAGAAATTAGGTTTTAAAATTAGAGAATATATTATTTCTAAGATACCATATATAATTGTATGTGGTAATAAAGAAATGTTATTAAAAAAATTATCAGTCAGAACTAGTAAAAATAAAAATTTTTATATTATAAGTATTAATAATTTTATAGAAAAAATTAAATATGAAATAAATAATTATTTAATTTAAAACTAATTTAGGAGTTAAATTAAAATTAACATACAATCAAGAATAATTAAATTTAAAAATAGAATTAATGAAGAAATAAAAGCAGATAAAGTACGTTTAATTAATATAGATCTAAAACAAATTGGCATCGTTACCATACAGGAAGCTTTATTTAGAGCAAGTAAATTAAATGCTGATTTAGTAGAAATAAATCCTAACATTATTCCTCCTGTTTGTAGAATAATAAATTATGGTAAATTTGTGTATGAAAAAAGTAAATTAATTAAAAAACAAAAAAAGAAACAAAAATCTTTACACATTAAAGAAATTAAATTTAGACCAAATACACATGAAAATGATTATAATATTAAATTACGTAATATTATTAGATTTTTAAATCGGGGTAATAAAGTAAAAGTAACTCTAAAATTTAGAGGTAGAGAAATAATACACCAACAAATTGGTATTAATATGTTAAAACGTATGAAAAATGATCTAAATAAATTAATAATTATGGATAATTCTTTATTAAGAATTGAAGGAAAACAAATTAATATTATATTAACTCCACAAAAAAATATTAATAAAATACAAAATTATAAAGAGTAATTTAATATGTTAAAAATAAAAACAATACGTAGTTTTGCAAAAAGATTTAGAAAATTATCATCTGGTAAATTTAAACATAAAAAGTCTAACATGCGTCATATTTTAGTAAAAAAAACATCAAAACATAAACGACAATTAAGATCTAAAGCAATAGTAAAAAAAAGTAATTTAAAAATAATTAATAAATGTTTACCTTATTCATAGTAATAAATTTTTGGAGGAATATATGACTCGTGTTAAAAGAGGTGTAACTGCTCATCAACGACATAAAAAAATATTAAGACAAGCAAAAGGTTATTATGGAGCTAGATCAAGAACATATCGTTCTGCTTTTCAAGCAGTAATAAAAGCTAATCAATATAGTTATAGAGATCGAAGATATAAAAAAAGACAATTTCGTAAATTATGGATTATAAAAATAAATGCAGCTTCTAGGTTATATGGATTAACATATAGTCAGTTAATATGTAAATTAAAAAGATTATCTATTCTAATAAATAGAAAAATAATTACTAATTTAATTATACATAGTCCAGAAATATTTAAAAATTTAATTGAACAAATAAAATAATAATTTTTTATTTATTACTTAATTTTAGTTAGTATGTTTAGTATCAAAAATCTACTTAATGAAGCAGAAAAAGAAATATTATTATCAAAAAATACTTATGAGCTAAATCTAGCTCGTAGTAAATTCTTAGGTAAGAATAGCTATCTTAATAAGATAATAAAAAAAATGCATTTAATAAGTTTAAAAGATAGATCTTATGTAGGAAAATTAATTAATACAATAAAATATGACATTACAAATATAATATTAAAACATAAAATACGTTTAGAAAAAAAGATATTAGAAAGATCTATTACTAATGAAAAAATAGATATTACTCTTCCTGGAAGATCTATTAGTATAGGTGGACTACATCCAATTACATCTGCAATAACAGATATTAATTATTTTTTTCATAAATTAAATTTTATTAATATTCCTGGACTAGAAATAGAAGACAATTATCATAATTTTGATGCATTAAATATACCAATCAATCATCCATCAAGAAATCCACAAGATACTTTTTGGTTAAACAAAAAAATACTATTACGTACACAAACATCTAGTATACAAATTAGATACATGAAACATAAAAAACCACCGGTACGCATTATCTCATTTGGTAAAGTATATAGAAAAGATTATAATACTACTCATACACCAATGTTTCACCAAATGGAAGGATTAGTTATTGACTATAATATAAATTTACTCCATTTAAGAAATATAATATATGAATTTTTAAAATTCTTTTTTAGCGAAAAAAAAATTGTTCGTTTCCGTATGTCTTATTTTCCATTTACTGAACCATCAATGGAAATTGATATTATGAATAATAATAATTGGTTAGAAATTATCGGTTGTGGTATGGTTCATCCTAAGGTATTAAAAAATTTAAATATAAATACTAAAATCTTTTCTGGTTTTGCATTTGGTTTAGGAATAGAACGTTTAGTAATGATACGTTATAATATTAATGATATAAGATATTTTTTTAAGAATGATTTACGTTTTCTTAAACAATTTAAATAATGAGATATTAAATGATATTTAGTGAATTTTGGTTACGTGAAATCTCAAATTTAGATATTAATATAAATTCTTTAGTTAATAAATTAACTATATCAGGATTTGAAGTAGACAGTATAAATTTATTAATTAATAATAATATTTCTGGACTAATAATTGGTAATGTTATAGAAATTGTACATTTATCAAACTTAAATAAGTCATTTTTGTTAAAAATTAATTTAGGTTATAAAATTATTAGTATTATTTTAGATAATATAATGATTAATGTTAATACTAAGGTAGTAGTTGCTCCAGTAGGAGCAACTACTTTTATACATAAATGTATTAAATATGTTAAAATAAATGGATTATTATCGGAAGGTATTTTGTGCTCATTTTTAGATTTAGGTATTAATGAATACGGTAGTAATATAATAAAATTACCATATAATGCTCCTATAGGTAGTAGTATAAAAAAATATCTAAACTTAGATGATAATATCATTAATATTAATATTCCATTTAATAGAACTGATTGTTATAACGTTTTAGGGTTATCTAGAGAAATATTAATACTTAACAATATTAAACTTAATTTACTTAATTATTATCATTCAATATCTCCAAAAGTAGAAGATATTATTAAAATTACTATAAAAGTTCCTTATATATGTCCAGTTTATTTATCAAGAGTAATTAAAAATATTAATATTAATAAACCATTACCTATATGGTTACTAGAAAGATTACGTAGAGTAGGTATAAAACTAACATTTTCTATTCTAGATATTATTAATTATATTTTTTTAGAATTAGGTTATTTAGTAATGATTTTTGATAAAGATATTGTAAGTGATGGAATTATAATTCGTAAATTAAAATCAACTGATAATATAGATTATACTAAAGTAGATTTTTTACCTAAAGATATAGTTATTTCTAATTATAGAAAGATACTATCTTATTTGGAATTATCTAACAATATCAATAATACTATAGATATAGTTATTAACTGTGCTTTTTTTAATACTTTAGATAATATTACTTATATTAATAAATTTACTACACATAATAATTTTAATATTATTATGGGTAAGTTAGATTACCAATTAGTAAAAGTTGTTATAGAAAAAACTACTGAATTATTAATAAAAGTATATGGTGGTATTCCTGGACCAATTACAGATATAACCTATAATAAATTATTACCAAAAACTAAAAAGATAATATTAAAAAAAAATAAATTTTATAAAATTACCGGAATTAAGATATCAGATCATAACGTAGATAACATATTATGTAATATAGGTTGTGTAATTAATAAAAATCAAAGTTCTTGGTATGTTTATACCCCTAGCTGGCGTTATGATTTATTACAAGAAGAAGATTTAATTGAAGAGCTAATACGTATATATGGTTTTGATAATATTTATAGTAATGAGTTAAATAATAATAAATATATAACATTATTTAAATACAAATCATTAACATTATTAGATCGTACTAAAATATTATTGGTAGATAAAGGATATCAAGAAATTATTAGTTATAGTTTTATTGACAAACGATTACAAAACATATTATATCCAAATAAAAAATTAATTATGTTAATTAATCCAATAAATACTATTATGTCATCTATGAGATTATCTTTATTGCCTGGGTTAATTCAAACATTAATTTATAATAAGAATAGACAATCACAATGTATTCGTTTGTTTGAATCAGGATTTTGTTTTTCTTATAAAGAAAATGATATAAATAATAATATTATACAATATTTTATGTTATCAGGATTAATATATGGTAATTATTCATATAAACATTGGAATTTATCTAATAGATTATTAGATTTTTATGATATTAAAGGTGATCTAGAATTAATATTTAGTTTAATTGGCATAATAGATGATGTAGAGTTTAGAGTTTGTAATAATTTAATATTACATCCTGGGCAAAGTGCACACATCTTTTATAAAGATTCTTATGTAGGTTTAATTGGAGTTATACATCCGTTAATACAAAAACAATTATCTTTACCAAATAAAATATTAGTATTTGAATTATTATGGGATAGTATTAATAAATTTAGTAAAGAAAAAAAATTCAATTTATTATCTAAATATCCGGTTAGTTATAGAGAATTATCTATCATAATTTCAGATGATATATTATCTATTGATATTATTAAAGAATGTAAAAAATGTATTGATACTAAATTAATTAATGTTAAAATATTTGATGTGTACAAAGGTAGTAATATTTCTAAAGGTTATAAGAGTGTCACTATTAGTATAAGAATACAAAATTACTCTCGTAATTTAAGGGAAGATGAGATATCTAGTATTGTTGATAAGTGTTTTTTTAAATTAAAACAAAAATTTGGTGCTTATTTAAGATAATAAATTAATTTTTTGTTAAAATATCTTTTATATTAATAATTATTTTTACTAGTAGTTATGTTACATTTAATATTTTTAGTTTATTTCGAGATAATTTAATAAATGAAATTATTAATATTTTAAACTAAGTACTTATTAATATTAATAAGTAATATATAATGATAAAAAAAAATGAAAAAGATATAATTAACTTAATAAAAAAAAATATAACATATAAAGAAGGGTTTTATACTAAATTAATTAGTGATGAATTAAGTAGTGGGTTAAATGAGCAAGTAATACGTGCTATTTCAGAAAAAAAATGTGAACCAGATTGGATGTTAAAATTTCGCCTTCATGCTTATCACACATGGTTAAACATGAAAGAACCACACTGGTTAAAGGCTTATTATCCTAATATTAATTATAATAGTTATAGTTATTATTCCGCACCAAAACATAAAGGTAATGAAATAAACAATAAAAAAATAGATAATTATTATCTTACCAATGAAGTAAAACAAACATTTGATAAATTGGGTATTCCCACTAAAGAAATTAATAATATTGCAATTGATGCAGTATTTGATTCAGTATCAGTATCTACTACTTATCAAAAAGAACTATTAAAGTATGGAATTATTTTTTGTTCTTTAAGTTTTGCAATAAATCACTATCCAGAATTAGTCCGTAAATATTTAGGGAGTGTTGTTCCTGTAAATGATAATTTTTTTGCAGCTCTTAATTCTGCAGTATTATCAGATGGTACATTTATTTATATCCCTAAGGGAGTTAAATGTCCAATAGAATTATCTACATATTTTCGTATTAATTCTATGAATACTGGTCAATTTGAACGTACCATTATTATAGCAGATAAAGATAGTTATGTTAGTTATATTGAAGGATGTTCAGCACCAATAAGAAAAAATTATCAACTACATGCGGCAGTAGTAGAAATAATTATATTAGATAATGCAATAGTAAAATACTCTACTATTCAAAATTGGTTTTCTGGTATTAATCACATAAGTGGAATATTAAACTTTGTAACTAAAAGAGCATTATGTATAGGTAATAATTCAAAAATGTCTTGGGTTCAATCAGAAACTGGTTCAGCAATAACATGGAAATATCCAAGCATTATACTTAAAGGTAATAATACAGTAGGTGAATTTTATTCCATTGCACTTACTAATATGCATCAATGTGCTGATACTGGAACTAAAATGATTCATTTAGGTAATAATACTAATTCTACTATAATTTCAAAAAGTATTGCATCTGGTTATAGTAAAAATACTTATCGTGGTTTAGTAAAAGTAAATTCTAACGCAAATAATTCACGTAATTATACCCAATGTCACTCTATTATGATTGGTAATAAATGTAGTACTTATACTTTTCCTGATATTCAGATAAATAATAATACTTCACAAGTAGAACATGAAGCTTTAACTTCATCAATAGGCGAAAATCAATTATTTTATTTAAACCAAAGAGGAATAAATAACGAAAATGCTATTTCTATGATAATTAGTGGATTTTGTCAAGACATATTTACTAAACTTCCTTTAGAATTTGCAATAGAAGCAAAAAAATTACTTAGTATTAATTTAGATGAAGGACTAGGATAATATAAATTATTTTAATTGTTTTTTTATTATTAATCGGGGTAGTATGTTAGTTGTAGAAAACTTAGATGTTAGTATAAATAATAATATTATTATAAAAAAATTAAATCTTATAGTTAATCGTGGTGAAGTACATATTATTATGGGTCCTAATGGATCAGGAAAAAGTACTTTGTCTGCTGTTATAGCGGGTAATAAAAAGTATAATATTATTAATGGTAAAATAATATTTAATAATAATAATTTATTAGATCTTAATTCTGATGAAAGAGCAAGGTGTGGAATATTTATTGCTTTTCAATACCCAATAGATATTCCTGGTGTAAGTAATTTTAATTTTCTTAAGACAGCTATTAATAATATAAGAAAAAGTAATAATTTATTAATATTAAATAATGCAAATCTAATATCGTTAATGAAAAATAAAATTAAATCATTAAAGATGTCTGATGATTTATTACATAAATGTGTTAACGTGGGTTTATCTGGAGGAGAAAGGAAATTAAATGAGGTTTTACAATTGCTATTATTAGAACCAAAGTTATGTATATTAGACGAAATAGATTCAGGTTTAGATATTGATTCATTAAAATTAGTAGCTAATACTTTAAATAGTATGAGAAATAAACATAGATCTTTTATCATTATTACTCATTATCAAAGAATTTTAAAATATATTGAACCAGATAAAGTACATATATTGTATAATGGTTGTATTATTAAATCTGGTAATAAATTTTTGGTAGAAAAATTAGAGGAATACGGATATGATTGGTTTACTAAATAATAATACTAATAATTTATTACCTCAATGGTACAGATTATTTAGTAAAAAAAAAAGTTATAGTTCAATAAAATTTTATAAACATTTAAAATATATTAAAATGTTATGGTCAATACCAGATATTTTTAACGCATATTATAATGATATTAATTATAATAAATTGTTAAAAAGTAAATTTGTATTAAAAAATGATAGATATTTTAATAATATTGATGTACCTAATATTATTTCAGATGTTTATTTATTAGTTTTTATTAATGGTAATTTTTATTCTGAACTAAGTAATTATAATTCAAGTATTAATATTGAACTTAAGTATGATGATAATACTATAAATTTTACTAAAAACTTTGATATATTTTACCATTTAGTAGAAAGTTTTTGCTACAAAACATATTTTATTAATATAAATAAAAATATTAGTGAACGACCAATATGTTTATTACATATTAATGATGGTATCTCTAAAGATACAGTTAATATATTACAAAATCGTTACTGTATTAACATTTTAGAAAACACAAAAGCACATATTATAGAGTATTTTACTGATAATAATAAGTATTATTCTTATATTAATAATGTTAATACATTTATATATATTCATAATTATGCTACACTAGAGTATACTAAATTATCGTTAGAAAATAATTATAGTTATCATTTTAATTATAAATATATTACTATTAATAGTTACGCTAAATTGAATAGTAATACATTTATTATAGGAAATAAAATTCATAAAGATGAAATACGTACTAGATTAAATGGAGTTAATACATCAGCGTACATTAATAGTTTATCTATTTTATCAAATTATAATAATAATTTCGTTGATACTTACATACAGCATTTTGCTAATAATTGCATTAGTGATCAATTACATAAAGCTATTATTAGTAATAATAGTAAATATTTATTTAGTGGAATAATTAAAATAAAACAATTAGCTTCAAAAGTTAGTAGTAATGTATTTAGTCAAGGACTTTTATTAGATAACACTTCACAATTTAATACGAAACCGCAAATAGAAATATATAATCGTAAAGTTCATTGTACTCATGGAGTAATTTTAGGTAATATTAATCAGGATCAAATTTTTTATTTATGTTCAAGAGGAATTGATTATATTAGTGCTAAAAAATTAATTATTAATGCTTTTTTTGAAGAAATAATTAATAAAATTAATAATTGTAAATTACGTAAGATTGTATTTAGTATTTTAAAAAATTTAATTTAACTAATTATGATGTATCCTATATCGAAAATAAAATTAGATTTTCCTATTTTAAATAGAAAAATAAATAGTAATAAATTAATATATTTTGATAATGCAGCAAGTTCATTAAAACCTAATTATGTAATAGAACATGAAATGAATTATTATAAATATGAATATGCAGCAGTTCATAGAGGTATTCATACATTAAGTCGCGAAGCGACTAATAAGGTAGAACAAGTACGTTATAAAGTAGCTAATTTTATTAATGCTAAACAAACTGAAGAAATTATATTTACTAAAGGTACAACTGAAAGTATTAATTTAGTTGCTTACAGTTGGGGGAGAAAGTTTTTACGATCAGGGGACAATATTATTATTACAGAAATGGAACATCATGCTAATATTGTTCCTTGGCAAGTATTAGCAAAGGAAAAAGGATTACTTATTAGGTATATACCACTTTTACCTAATGGTACTTTAGATTTATCAAAATTATTATCATTAATAGACGATAATACTCGTTTATTTGCTATTACTGCAGCATCAAATGTTTTAGGCATTATTAATCCATTAAAAGATATTATTAATCAAGTAAAGAATATTAGTAATAGTTTAGTATTAGTTGATGGAGCACAATATATTATGCACCAAAAAGTTGATGTACAATTATTAAATTGTGATTTTTATGTATTTTCTGGTCATAAAATGTATGGACCAACTGGTATTGGAATATTATACGGTAAAAAATATTTACTTGATAATATGTTACCATGGGAAACTGGTGGATCTATGATTAAAACTGTTAGTTTAGTAAAAGAAACTACTTTTAATCAAGTACCATGGAAATTTGAAGCTGGTTCACTTAACACTGCAGGTATTATAGGATTAGGTGCTGCTATTGATTACATAAAAAGTATTGGATTAAAACAAATCTCATTATATGAAAAATTATTAACTGAGTATGCTTTTAATATTTTAAATAATATTCCTAACATAAAAATTTATGGATCTATTACACATAATAGAATTGGTGTAATTTCTTTTAATTTGGGAAAACATCATGCTTATGATGTAGGTAGTTTATTAGATACTTATGGTATTGCTGTTCGTACTGGTCATCAGTGTGCACTACCAATTATGGATTATTTTAAAATAAATAGTGTATGTAGAATATCATTAGCCATGTATAACGATTACTTTGAGATAGATAAATTAGCAAGTGTTCTAACAAAGATTAATAAAATTTTAATTTAATTAAATTTTGGGTAAAATAATAATGAACTATAAACAATTAATATATGATTTTAATAATTGTTTTTCTTGGGAAGAAAGATATTTATATTTAATTGATTTAGGACAAAAATTACCATTATTCCCTAATAAATATAAAATATCTAAATACCTTATTTCTGACTGTCAAAGTCAAGTATGGATTGTTTTAACAAGTCATAATAATAAAGTTAATTTACAAGGTTATAGTGATGCCTTAATAGTTAAGGGATTAATTGCTTTGATATTTATTTTATATAAAAATTTAAGTTTATCCGAATTAATTAATTTTAATGTATATTCATTATTAAATGACCTAAATTTAAATAAATATCTGACTGTCTCTAGAAGTAATGGTTTAAATTCAATAATAAAAAATATAAAAAATCAAGCAAGAAAAATTCTAAATGTATATAATTAACTTAAACTAGTAGAATAACGCTTTAAATTATTACGTTATTCTACATTAATAATATTCGTTTATTTACGATAATCATTAACCTGATTATCTAATCTTTGATTTGCTCTAACTGCATTATTTTTAGCATTCTGTATATCAGAATGCATAGTATTAACATCACTACTGATTTTGTTAAATTTTTTATCTAATGTTTTAACTTCTGAAGATATTTGATTAATTTTATTTTTATTAGAACAACCAACTAAAGAAAAACACCCAATAAGTAAGATACCTTGAATTAATTTAATACAATTCATAATTATTTTCCTTATATAGAATTTAACAGTATAATCAAAATAAAATTCTTTACTCTATAATTTATTAAATTTATATTATATTATCAATAATTATTTTTAATTATATTAAAAATATAATTTATTATAAAATAACTAATTTTTTTACTTAAAATACGTCCGAGTGGATTTGAACCACTGACCATCGCCATGTCATAGCGATACTCTTACCAAACTGAGCTACGGACGTATTAATATAATCAAAAAAACTATTAGAATCTAATAATACATTTATAGTATCATTATTTTTAATTTAAATCTAGTAATTACAAGTTTTGTTATAAAAATACTTATATCTAATATAAATATTTAACAATAAAATTATTATTTTAATATTGCACAAAAAAGGAAAACATATGTTTACTGGAATAATACAATTGTCTACACCAATTATGTATATTAATAAGAAAGATGATTTTTTAACTTTATCAATAAAATTACCTAAAAATTTATTAAATAATTTAATTACTGGATCATCAGTTTCTATAAATGGTTGTTGTTTAACAGTTACTATTATTAATAGTAATATAATTAGTTTTGATGTCATAAAAGAAACTTTATATTGTACTAATTTAAAATTTTTAAAAATAGGTGATATGGTAAATGTAGAAAGATCAATGTATATTAATAAAGAAATTGGTGGTCATTTAATTTCTGGTCATATTCATGGAATAGCAAAAATTATTAATATTATTAATTTAAATAATAGTAAAATTATTTGGTTTAATATAAAAGATAAATTAATTAAATTTATATTACCTAAAGGATTTATTAGTGTAGATGGTATTAGTTTAACTATAGGTAAAGTAATTGATAATAATTTTTGTGTCTATTTAATTCCAGAAACATTAAAATGTACTAATTTAAAAAACAAAAAATTATTTGATTTTGTTAATATTGAGATTGATTATCAAACTAGAGTTATAATATCTACTGTAGAAAAATTTATGCAGGATAGATTTAGTAGTTAATTTTTAATATTAAAAGTTTAAGGAAATATAATGGACTCCATAATTTTTAAAATAAAAAAACAAATTAATAATAATTCTATAATTTTATATATGAAAGGTACTCCAGAAAGACCTAGTTGTGGTTTTTCTATGCAAGTTGTAAAAATATTATTTGCATGTGGTAAAAGATTTGCATATATTGATGTGTTAGTGCATGATGATATTCGACGTGTACTACCAATATATAGTAATTGGCCAACATTTCCTCAATTATGGTTAAATAAAAAACTAATTGGTGGTTGTGATATTATTACGGATATGTATCATAATGGTAAACTAAAAATTTTAATAGATAAAATTGATAAAATATAATACTTAGTAATTTAAATTAATTATCTATTTGTGCTGGTTATAATTATTATTAATTAATAATATTTAAGTCTTTGAAATAAAAAATTATACTATTTATTACTAATTTACCAAAAAAATAAATATTTAAAGAAATTAATAAATATTTACGTTTATAAATTATAAATACTAATAATATTTTTTAAGATATAAAAAAATAGAATAATATTTTTACTAATCTAGTAACTATAAAATATAACTTAGTAGTATATACTTATACAAAAAATATTTTATTGTTATATTTAAATATAATATAATTATGATAAATTATTTAATACATAATATCAAATATTTTAGTATAAAATTTAGTTTTAAAATATATAAAATTAATTAAGTTGGTAATTAATATAAAAATATTGTATTTAATTTAATTACAATTATTATAAAATATACTTAATAATAAATTAATCTTATTAAAATTTTATTAAATTAAATAAAATATAAATACTTATTAATATAGTTATATTTCATTAAGTAAGATGATTAATTTAATTTTATAAAATAATTTATTTATTTTAAGATAAACAAGTTATAATATTTACATGAATTGTCCATTTAATAATTAATGTTAATGAAAATGTGATGAATAATATAAATATAATTCAAGAATTAAAAGCTAGAGGTATTATAAAACATATTATTAACAGTGATATTTTACAAAATAAAATAAATCGTAGTTTTATTTCTTTATATTGTGGTTTTGATCCAACATCAGATAGTTTACATTTAGGTCATTTAGTTTTATTAGTTTGTTTAAAATATTTTCAGTTAGCAGGTCATAAAATTATTATTGTAATTGGTGAAGCTACTAGTTTAATTGGTGATCCAAGTTTTGAATTTAGAAAACGTAAGTTAAAAAATTTAGAAAAAATTAAATTTTACATAAAGAAAATTAAATTACAAATATCTAAATTGTTAGGATCTAATTACTGCAGTAATAGTATTATTATTTTAAATAATCTTAGTTGGTTTAGAAAAATTAATTTGATTAATTTTTTAAAATTTATAGGAAAACATTTTTCTATAAAAAACATGATAAATAAATATTTTATTAAATTAAGATTAAACAGTAATCTTGGTATTACTTTTACTGAATTTTCTTATACTTTATTACAAGGATATGATTTTCTTTATTTAAATAAATATTATAATGTAATATTACAAATTGGTGGTTCTGATCAATGGAATAATATTATTGCTGGTATTAATTTAATAAAAAGTACTTATAATAAATTAGTTGCTGGGTTTACTTTGCCATTAATATTGAAATCAGATGGAACTAAGTACAGTAAGACTGGTTATGGAACAATTTGGTTAGATCCAAAAAAAACTAGTCCATATAAATTTTATCAATTTTTAATTAATATTAATGATACCTATATATATAGGTATTTAAAATTATTTACTTTAATTAATTTAAAAACAATTTTATTTTTAGAAAAAAGAAATATAAAAATTAATAACGTACCAATAGCAAAATATATACTTGCAGAACATACTACATTAATGGTACATGGTATATCAGGTTTAAAATCAGCACAACGTATTACTAATAGTTTATTTAAACAAAAAGATAAAATAAATTTATTAACGGTTAAAGATTTTAAACAATTATCTCAAGATGGAATACCGTCGATAAAAATTAGTAATGATAAGAAAATTAATTTACAACAGATTTTAGTACTAGCTAATTTAGCTAAGTCTTATAAAGATGCAAATATTATTATTAAATTAAATTCTATTAAAATTAATAATGTAAAAAATAATATTCCCAATTATATTTTTACTGAAAAAGATAAGTTATATAATAACTATACCCTAATTTGTAGAGGAAGAAAAAGCTTTTGTTTAATTATATGGGATAATAAATAAATTTTTCAAAAAATAAAACTCCTCTGACTGGATTCGAACCAGTGACACACGGATTAACAGTCCGTTGTTCTACCAACTGAACTACAGAGGAATAACTATAAAATCTATTATGTTGGACAAGATAAAATATTAAAGCCGTTATCAACATTAATTACTTCACCAGTAATACCATTTGATAATTCAGAACACAAAAACACTGCAACATTACCAATATTATCTATAGTAATTTCTTTTTTTATACAATTATGATTTATATAATAAGAAAACATATTTTTAAAATCTTTTATTTTATAAGAAGATATAGTTTTTATCGGCCCTGAAGAAATTGCATTAACTTTAATATTATTTTTCCCCATTGAATAAGCTATATAACGTACATTAGCCTCTAATGAGGCTTTAGCAATACCCATTATATTATAATTAGGAACTACTTTCTTAGAACCTAAATAAGTTATTGTTACTAATGAAGAATTAGTATTTAACATATTAAAACTAGCCTTTGATAAAGCAGCAAAACTATAAGAACTAATTTCATGTGCCTTAATAAAATCATGTCTATTAATTACTTTAATATAATCATCACTTAGTTGCTTATTATTAACATAAGCAATAGAATGTATCAATCCATCAAATTTAGACCATATTTTAGATATTTTAACGAATAATAAATCTATTTCACTATCTTGAGAAACATCACATGTAATTATATCAATTGGATCTAAACTAATTAAAATTTTTTCAATACGTAATTTTAATTTTTCATTTTGACATGTAATGATTAAACTAGCTCCAAACTTACGTAAAGTTTTAGCAATACCGTAAGCAATAGAATATTTACTTGATACTCCTGTAACTAATATCTTTTTATTTAATAAAAGATTCATATTAATAAAAATTAATTAAAATAAACATAAGCCAAAGCTAATCTATTATTTATTATAAATATTAACATTATAATAATTAAGATAATAATAAAAAAACATATGCAATAATTATAATTAGTAAAAATAAAAAATACAATCATATTATGATTTTTTATTAAAAATTGTAGTAAAATAATCATATGAACAGAATACATATAAATTTTAATATTTACTAAATATATATAAATAATTAACTTTAATATTTTAAATTTAATTAAAATTAAATAATAGTAAAAATTATTAAGTTAGTTATTATTTGTAATAATTAATTAATTTAAATTAATTTAAATATCTTTAGTATAATTTTAACAATTAACTAGTTGTTAAAGTATACAAAATAATAATAAAAGTATTTATTGACGTTTAGTTAAATTATATAAACACACAATATTTAAAAAATTATTTTATTAATTTATAATATTATTTATTAACTTTTTTATAAACCTATATTAATTATTTAATATATTAAAATTATTAATTAATTTACTTAATACTATGTAATTACTAAACAATTTATTAATATTGATAAAATATGATATAATTATAAATCTAATAAAGTTTAATAAAATAATTAGTATGTAAATAATTAATCTAAAAAATAATTTAATATTATAAATTTTAAATAATTAATTAATAAATATGATTATTGTAGATGGTAATCAGTCAGTAGCAAATGTTGCTTATTCTATAAATGAAATTATAACAATTTATCCAATTACTCCCAGCTCTACTATGTCAGAATTAGTAAGTCAATGGTCAGATAATAATTTGCCAAATATATGGGGAGACATACCGAAAGTAATAAAAATGCAATCAGAAATTGGTGTGATCGCTAGTATACATGGAGCATTACAAACTGGATCATTAGCTACATCATTCACATCTTCACAAGGATTACTATTAATGATCCCCAATTTATATAAAATTGCTGGACAGCTTATGCCGTTTGTATTACATGTTGCAACTAGATCAATAGCAACAAGCTCATTATCAATTTTTAGTGATCATTCTGATGTTATGGCTGCTCGCACTACTGGTTGCGCAATGTTATGTTCTAGTAGTGTGCAAGAAGCACAAGATTTTTCATTAATAGCACAAGCTACTAGTTTAAATAGCAGAATACCATTTATACATTTTTTTGATGGTTTTAGAGTATCACATGAAATAAATAAAATAATTCCATTAAATAAAAAAATTATAAGTTCTATAATTTCAAAATCATCAATAAATAATCATAGAAAAAGGGCATTAATGCCTGAAAACCCATTAGTTAGAGGAGTATCTACTAATGATGATATATATTTCCAATCTAGAGAAGCATCAAATATTTATTATAATAATATGTTAAAAAAAATTATACATGTTATGACTAAGTTTAATCTACTTACTAATAGACAATATAATTTATTTGAATACCATGGTCATATGCAAGCAGATTCAATTATAGTAATTATGGGATCAGCTTTTCATGTTTGTAAAGAAGTAGTAACATATTTAATTAAAAGAAATTACAAAGTTGGTGTAGTTATGGTAAGACTATATCGACCATTCTTCTATCAAGAATTTATAAAGATTTTACCAAAAACAGTTTCTAATATTGCAGTATTAGATCGTACCAAAGAACCAGGTTCATTAGGTGAACCTTTATACTTAGATGTTAGTAGTGCATTAACTAAAGCATTTTATAATAAAGAAATAGAACATCTACCATTTATAATTAGTGGTAGATTTGGTTTAGGATCAAAAGAATTTAACCCAAATTGTGTGTTTTCAATATTTAAAGAACTAAATAAAAATAATCCCAAATTAAATTTTACTGTTGGAATTAACGATGATGTTACTAATTTATCATTATCAGTATCGGATAAAGAAAATAAATTAGATACTAATTATGTAATAGAAGCAATATTTTATGGTATTAGTGGTGATGGTTCAGTATCTGCAGCTAAAAATAGTACTATTATAATTGGTTATAATACTAATTTTTTTGTACAAGGATATTCTCATTACGATTCTAGAAAATCAGGTAATTTAACTTCTTCTTATATTAGAGTTAGCAATAAAAATATTAATGCTCCATATTTAATAAAGTTAGCTAATTTTATAAGTTGTGGTCATTGGCAAATTATAAATAAATATAATATATTAAATAATTTGAATGAAAATGGTATTTTATTACTTAACACAGTATATGATGCTAATAAAATTTTAGACATGTTTTCTGATAATATTAAATTAATACTTTATAATAAGAAAATTAAATTATATATCGTAAATGCTAAGTATATAACTAGTAAATATAAACTAGGTAATAAAATTAATATTATTATGCAAATAATATTTTTTAAATTAATAGAAATATTACCAATGAATATAGTGGTAAATCATTTAAAAAATCTAATAATAGACGTATATGAAAGTAAAAATAGAAAATTAACATTAAATTATTTAAATTTATTATCTAATATTAATAAATTAGTTACGTATGTACCTATAGAACTAAATAGTAATATTAATTTAATAAATAAAGCAAATGATAATATTGACAATTATGTTACATGTAAAAAAAATTTAGTTAGTAATATAATTTGTGGATTAGGTAATAATATCCCTGTTTCAATGTTTCCTGCTGATGGAAGTTGGCATACTGGTACTTCAAAATTAGAGAAACGTAATCTTGCAGATAGTATTCCAATATGGAATGCTAATTTATGTAAACAATGTAATTATTGTATAGTAATATGTCCTCATTCTGCATTAAAAGTAAAAATAGTTAATAATGATAATTTAAATAATAAGCCAGAAAAAATGTCTGTTTTGTCGCTAAAAATAAGAAATTTTAAAGATAAAAAATATATACTGCAAGTGTCACCTGAAGATTGTACTGGATGTAGATTATGTGTTGAAGTTTGTCCTGTTGAAATAAACGGGATTAAAGCAATTAATATGAAATCATATTTAAAATATTTTAATCAAGAAAAAATTAATTATAATTTTTTTGAAAATTTACCTAACAACATTGATATTAATGATTTTAAAAAATTAAATATTCAAAAATTACAATTTATTCAACCATTATTTGAATATCCAAGTGCTTGTGCTGGATGTGGAGAAACATCATATATAAAATTATTAACTCAGTTATATGGTAATAAGTTATTAATAGCAAATGCTACTGGTTGTTCTTCTATCTATAGTGGTAATTTACCAACTATTCCATATACAACAAATAATTTTGGTAGGGGGCCAGCATGGGCTAATTCATTATTTGAAGATAATGCAGAATTTGGTTTAGGATTTAAATTATCTATTAATTTTCATAAGAATAGAATATTAAGAATAATGAATGAATTAAAAGAAAAAATACCTAATTTAGTTAATTATATTAATATAATTTTAAATAATAAAGAATTATCGTATAAACATATTGAAGAAATAAGAAAATTAATAAAAAATAATAGTTATTTTTTTAATAAAAATATTTATTATAATGATTTAAATTATTTAATTAATAAATCAATATGGATTATTGGTGGTGATGGTTGGGCTTATGATATAGGAATTAGTGGTCTAAAATATGTGTTAAATTTAAAAGAAAATATTAATATTTTAATATTAGATACACAATGTTATTCGAATACTGGAGGACAGTATTCTAGTGCTACTCCTTTAGGAGCAGTTACTAAATTTAGTAAGTATGGAAAATTAAATAAAAGTAATGATTTAGGATTAAATATAATTAATACATATAGTCATGTGTATGTCGCGCAAATTTCTATGGGAGCTAATTTCCAACAAACAATGAAAGCAATACAAGAAGCGGAGTTATATAATGGGCCATCATTAATTATTGCTTATAGTCCATGTATAGAACATGGATATAATTTAGCTTATAGTTATCAACAAGCTAAAAAATTAACATCTATTGGGTTTTGGCCGTTATATAGATTTAATCCAAATTTAAAAATAATTGGTATGAATCCATTAACTATTGATTACAATATTACATCTAGTAGAGTAATAAGTACCTTAATAAAGGAACAACGTTTTAGAAGATTATATGAAATTAATCGTAAAATATTTTACGATTTTATAAAGAAAACTAAAATAGAAATAGATTATAAATTTAATTGTTTACTAAATATAAATAAAAAATTTAATAAATAAGATATTATTTTATACCCGAGTGACCAAATCCTCTATTGTGACGCTTACTCTTTTTAATAAAATGCTTTACTACTTGTAATTTTACTTTAAAAATTGGTATAAATAATATTTGTGCTATTCTATAATTTGGTTTAATAATAAAATCATATTTACTACGATTAAGTAAAGAAACTAATATAGGACCTTGATAATCTGAATCTATTAAACCAACATTATTACTTAATGTAATACCATAACGATGACTTAACCCTGATCTTGGTAATATAATAGCTGCTATATTATAATCATTAATATTTATAGCAATACCAGTAGATATAAGTTTAACTTCTCTAGATTTTAAAATTATATGATTTTTTATACAAGCTCTTAAATCTAAACCAGCGGAACCATCAGTTTCATAAGATGGTAATTTATAATTAAAATTTTTATTTAAAAATTTAATATTTATTGTCTTTTTCATATCTAATAATAATTTGTTTCATTAATTGTTTCGCCAATACTTGTTTTTTATTTAAAGATAAAAGCATTTCTCCGTTATTCCATATCAAATATAACTCATTGTAATTATTATTCATATTATAAAATCTATTTTTAGAAACATTATTAGCACAAATTAAATTTAATTTTTTTTCAATTAATTTTTTTCTGGCATTTTCTTTAATAAAATTTGTTTCAGCAGAAAAACCAACAACATATGGTCTATTCTTAGTTAATTGACTAACTTCTAATATAATATCAGGATTTTTAATTAAATTGATAATTAAATTATCTTTTTTAGCAATTTTATTAGAAGAAAAATTAGATATTCTATAATCAGATACAGCAGCACAACCAATAAAGATATTTTGATTATTTATGTTATTCATAACAGCTTGTTTCATTTCTAATGCACTAATTACATTAATACGTTTTATATTACCTGGTGGAGTAGATAAATTAACTGGTCCTGATATTAATGTTATATTAGCTCCAAGTGAAGCAGCAACATAAGCAATAGAAAATCCCATTTTTCCTGAGCTATAACTACTAATAAAACGTACTGGGTCTATTAATTCATGAGTAGGACCAGCAGTGATTATAATATTAAAATTTTTTAATGGTGTACTAAAATATTGCACTAATTTTTTTATAATTATATTAGGACTTAACATAGATCCTAAACCAGTATCTCCACATATCTGTCTACCAAAACTTGGCCCCCAAATTAGAATATTTCTATTACGTAATATTTTTATGTTGTGTTGAGTAACTACTGAGCGATACATATAATTATTCATAGAAGGAACAATTATTATTTTTGCTTGAGTTGTTAAACATATAGTACTTAGTAAATCATCAGCTAATCCTAAAGCTATTTTTGCTATAATATTTGCAGTTGCTGGGGCTAATAATATCAAATCTGCCCATTTTGCTAATTTAATATGCATTATATTACTATTATTAGTATAGAATATATCATCAAATACTCTACAATTAGATAAAATTTGTAAACTTAATTTATTAACTAATTTTTTTGATGCTCTAGTCATAACTATACGTACTATTGCTTGTTTTTTTTTTAAGCAACGTATTAACTCAAAGATTTTATATACAGCAATACTTCCACTAATACCTAATAATATACGTTTTTTTAATAAATTTATCATAAAATAATACCTTATAATTATATTAATTATTATAATTTAGTAATAGATCAATATTAGTTATATATTTTTTATTGTTAAAACAAATACTTAATTATATTAATTATATATATTTTAATAAATTTATATTATTAATTTTTTAAATAATTAACTATATAATGTATAATAATAAGTTAAAAGAGGTATTTACAAATGACAAAATTTTGTTGTGTTACTAGTAAAAAATCAATTACTGGAAATAAAAGATCACATGCTATGAATATTACTAAAAGAAAATTTTTACCTAATTTACATTATCATCGTTTTTGGTATTCTAAAGAAAAGCGTTTCATTAGACTACGTGTTACAGCTAAAGGGATGAAAATAATTGATAAAAATGGTATAGAAAAATTTTTATTAAAAAATTAAATAGAACAATAGTAAGTTTATAGTTTAATTATTATTTATAATAAGAGTATTAATAATGTCTAAAAAAAATTGTATCAATATTAAATTAATTTCATCAGCTGGAACAAAACATTTTTATGTTACGACGAGAAGTAAACTTAATAAAATGAAAAAAATAGAATTAAAAAAATTTGATCCAGTTATTAGAAAACATGTTTTATATAAAGAATCTAAAATATAACTTTTTATATTATTATAGATATAGTTAATATTAATTAATAATAAAATGCCAGAATTACCAGAAGTAGAAGTTACTAAACGTATCATCACACCATATGTTATTGGTTACACGATTTTGTATACTAGAGTGTACAATATTAATTTACGTTGGCCAATAAGTAATGAGTTAATTAGTATTAAGAATCAGGTAGTAATTAATATTATTAGACGTGCTAAATATATTTTATTAGAATTAAAAAATGGATTTATAATTATTCATCTTGGTATGTCTGGTAGATTAGAGATATTGAATAAAAATATTAAACCTAAAAATCATGATCATATTGATTTTGTTATGAATAATAATATGATTATTAGATATAATGATAGTAGGAAATTTGGATCATTAATATGGAGTAACAAATATCATTTACCTAAAAATATTTTAAATTTAGGAATAGAACCATTAAGTAATGATCTTAATTATAATTGGTTTTGTAATAATATTTATAATAAAAGTTCTTTAATTAAACCATTATTAATGAGTACTAAATGGATAGTTGGTATAGGAAATATTTATGCTAATGAAATATTATTTGCTTCAGGAATTATGCCAACTAGAATTATTAAAACTTTAAATCATAATGAAATAAAAATTTTAATATATAATATAAAAAAAATACTATTGTACTCTATTAATTTAGGAGGATCTACTATAAATAATTTTAGTTGTAACCGTTTAACTGGTATGTTTAGTAAAAAATTACAAGTATATGGACGTTATAACGCTAAATGTAATAAATGTATGAATACAATAAAAGTTATAAGAATGAATAATAGAAGTACATTTTTTTGCGATATTTGTCAAAAATAAAGAATTTACTAGTGTTTAGTTTTTTTGTACACCGCATGAGCAATTAGTTTTGGTAGGAAATATTCTATGTTACCACCACAATACGCAATTTCCTTTATTATAGTTGATGATAAATATGTCCATTTTTTATCAGATAACATGAATATATTTTCTAGTTTAGGCATAAGTTTATTATTAACTTGTGCTAATTGTATTTCATAATTTAAATCTAATAATGATCTAATCCCCCTAATTATTACATTTATTTTTTCACGATGTGCGAAATCTACTATTAAACCATCAAAACTAACAATAGTAACATTATCAATATGCATTGTTACTTGTTTAGTAAGATAAATTCTTTCACTTAAATTAAATAGTAATTTTTTGTTATAATTATTAGTGATGGCAACAACTACATTATCAAATAATTTTGATGCACGAGTAATAATATCTAAGTGACCATTTGTTAATGGATCAAAAGTTCCCGGATAAATTACTTTATTTAACATAATTATTTAGTAGATATACTATTTTTTTTGATGAACCACGATACTTATTAAAAGCTAAATTAGTACAACAAATACGATAATTATAATAGGCTTTATTACATAACAAATTACTAATTTCTTTTATTAATAAATTTAGCGAATAAACTATTATTACATTATTACTATCTTTTAATTTATTATATACATCATAAAAATTACTAGTATACTGACCAACAATAATTGGAATTGTATAAACAATAGCTTCTAATGGATTATGACCGCCATAGTTTAATAAACTACCTCCAATAATAGCTATATCAGAAATACCATATAATAATAATAAATCACCTATTGTATCTATTAATACTATTTGATGTTGTTCATTAGGTATAATACCCGTACTAAATATAACATAAGATAAATTATTTTTGGATATTAAGTAAATTAATTTTTTAATACGTTGTATATTACGCGGAGCTATAATAAGTAATAAATTAGGAAAATTACGTATTAGTTTTTTGTATGCTTCTAATATTAGAATTTCTTCTCCAGGATGGGTACTAGAAGCAATTAATGTTGGCCTATTATATGATGACCATTTAAAACGTAATAATGTTGATTTAATTAATATATTTTTTGTTAAACATATATCAAATTTTAAATTATTTATAATTTCTAATTTATTGCAGTTTACCCCTAATAACTTAAAACGATTATTATCTATTATACTTTGTGTAAAAATATAATTAATATTATTTAATACATTGGACATAAAATTACTAATAATTTTGTAATTTTTAAACGAAGAATTTGAAATACGAGCATTAACTATAATAATAGGAATACTTTTTTTATTTAGTAATTTGATTAAATTAGGCCATAATTCTGTCTCAACAATTATAAAAATTTTTGGTTTTACATAATCAATAAATTTATTCACGAAAAATTTTATGTCATATGGTAAATAAACATTATCTATATGATTAAAATATTTACTTACTATTGATTTACCAGTAAATGTTATATTAGTAATTAGTATTGGTGTAGAAGGATAATAATTTTTTAAAATATTAATTAATGGAATAATTGATAATGTTTCTCCTACTGAAGCAGCATGTAATACTATGCTATTAGATTTTATATTTTTATAAAATCCATAACGTTCATACCATTTATCATGATAATTATCTTTGATTATTATTGACCAAATTATTCTAATAATTAGAATTGGTTGTAATAAGTAAAGCATAATATTATATATAACATTAACTAATAATATTTTTAATTTTATTATCATGATTAATAATTTTTATAAATAGATATAACAATTTACATTTTTTAGATTAACATTAATTACATATTTATAGTAATATTTTTTATAAATTTATTAACTATTAATATTTAACATATCTGTAAAAAACTTAAAAAAATATTTTAATTATTGACAATTATTATTATAATGCCATTAGTTTTTAACTAAAAATAAATAAAATAATAGTTTATGCAAAATATTATTAATTTTTTTTATCATCATACATTTATTTGCCTAATATGGTTAATGATTTTATCTACTTTAATATATATTCAATATTGGTTTTATACAATTGGTGTAACTAAAAAAATTAATTGTTATGAAGCAATTATATTAATTAATAATAATTCAATAGTAATTGATTTGAGAAGTAATATTGAGTATTGTAATGGTCATATTATAAATAGCATAAATATTTGTCCTGATGATATTAAACAAACTATGTTTACTAATATAAGTAAAAATCAATCTGTTATTATTATATCTAATAAATTTTTTTCTAAAACTATAGTAAATAAACTAAATAAAATTGGATTTAAAAAAATATATTTATTAAAATCTGGTATATCATCTTGGAAAGAATGTGGTTTACCATTAGTAAAAAATAATATATATTAAATTTTTATATTAAAAATGAATAATTATATAGCAGTAATTGGTACTGGGTCTTATGGTACTGCTTTAGCAATTGCAATTGCACGTAATAATAATATTGTGTCATTATGGAGTAATAATCTTAATAAATTAAATGCATTAAATATTTATAGATATAATAAATATTCATTACCAAATATAATATTTCCCAAAACTTTAAAAATTGAATTTTCAATAAAAGATTTATTTATAAATAACAAGTATATAATTATTGCTGTACCAAGTATTTTCTTAATTAAAATTATTAATATAATTAAACCATATATTAAAGATGATACACATATTATCTTAGGTACTAAAGGAATAAAGTATATTTATGGTGAATTACCATATAAAATAGTTCAAGAAAAATTAAAAAGGAAAATATCAATTGCTATAATTTCTGGACCAACTTTAGCTACAGAATTAGCTGTAGGATTACCTACTGCTATTACTATAGCTAGTAATAATTATGATTTAATTTCATATTTAAAGAAAATATTACATAATAAAAAAATTTTTAGAGTATACTATAGTTACGATATTATTGGCGTTCAACTTGGTGGAATAATAAAAAATGTTATTGCGATAGGAGTTGGTATTTCTGATGGAATTGGGTTAGGTAATAATATTAAATCAGTATTAATTACTAAAGGATTCAAAGAAATTATTAGCCTAGGAATAAGTTTAGGTGCTAAATTAAATACTTTGCTTGGTATATCTGGTTTGGGTGATCTTATATTAACTAGTACTACTAGTAAGTCACGTAATAAATATTTTGGTTTACTAATAGCTCAAGGTTATAGTATAAAAAAAGCAAAGAAAAAAGTAGGACAAATAGTAGAAGGATATTATAATATTAAAACTATCATGGCTTTATCAAAAAGAAATAACGTACATATGCCTATTACAAATGCGATCTATCGTATATTATATAAAAATAAAAATGCTTATCGTACAATGATAGCACTACTTAAACACTCACCTCAACAAGAATAAAAATTATTATTTATTATGTTAAGTATTTTAATAAAATTTTCTATGTTTAATGATGCTTTACCAATTAGTACCCCGTTAATATCTGGTTGCTTCAAAATACTTGATATATTTTCACAGTTTACAGAACCCCCATATTGAATATTAACATTTTTACTTATTTCATAATTAAATTTCATTAAATAATTTCTAATAGCATTATGTATTTTTTGTATATAAATTGGATTAATAATAGTATTATTACTAATTGCCCAAATTGGTTCATAAGCAATTATCGTATTTTGCAATGCTAAAATACCAAGATTTTCTATAATATTTTTTATTTGCTTAATACAAACTATTATTGTTTGATTATTTTGATATTCTTTTTTGGTTTCTCCAATACATAATATTGGAGAAATATTTTCCGATTTTAAAAGAATAAATTTTTTTAATATTGTACTATTGTCTTCATTATGAAAAATTTTTCTATCAGCATGTCCAATAATTGCATATTGTATACCAATATCTTTCAACATTTTAGCAGAAATCTCACCAGTAAAAGCACCATAATTATGAATATCAATATTCTGTGCACTTAATGAAATATAATTATCACATTTGTAATATTTAATTACTTGTTGCATGTAATCTAGATATAATAATGGTGGCGCTATGATTATAGGAAATCTATAGTTTTTTATTACATGACTAATTTTATTAATAAAATTATCAATTAAATATTTATTACCATTTAACTTCCAATTACTTATGATTAATAAGTTTTTCATTACTATTTGTCTTAATTAAAATCAATAATTCTTTATGTAGATTTGTAATAGATTAACTAATTGCTAATTAATTAAAGTAAAAACATAACTTAAATAAATAATTATATAATTACAAAATAAATAGACTTAAATCTTCATTTGATATTAATGAATCTAAATGATTATGAACATAATTTGCGTCAATAGAAAGTTTTTTGCCACTCCATTCACTAGCTTCATATGATATATCCTCCATTAATCTTTCTAACACAGTATGTAGACGCCGAGCACCAATATTTTCAGTTCGTTCATTAACTTGCCAAGCTGCTTCAGCAATACACTTAATACCATCAGCAGTAAAAGTAATATTTACCCCTTCAGTTGCCATTAAAGCAGTATATTGAGTAGTTAATGATGCATTAGGTTCAGTTAAAATACGTTCAAAATCTTCGGTAGTTAATGCTTTTAATTCGACTCTAATAGGTAATCTACCCTGTAATTCTGGAATTAAATCAGCCGGACTAGATACTTGAAATGCACCAGAAGCAATAAATAGAATATGATCTGTTTTCACCATACCATGTTTAGTAGATACCGTACATCCTTCTACAAGAGGTAGAAGATCACGTTGTACTCCCTCTCTAGAAATATCTGGCCCAGATATTTCACCACCCCTTCTACATATCTTATCTATTTCATCAATAAAAACTATTCCATGTTGTTCTACTGCTTCAATAGCCTTTTCTTTTAATTCTTCAGGATTAATTAATTTAGCAGCTTCTTCTTCTGTAAGAAGTTTTATGGCATCTTTAATTTTAATTTTTCTTAACTTTTGTTTTTGACCAGCAAGATTCTTAAACATAGATTGTAATTGATTAGTCATTTCTTCCATTCCAGGAGGAGCCATAATTTCTACTCCTAATGAGGATGTTGCAATATTAATCTCTATTTCTTTATTATTTAATTTACCTTCACGTAGTTGTTTACGAAAATTTTGTCGAATTTGTAATAAATCTTGTTGCTCATCTATTTGCCCCCAAGTACTTTTCTTAGTAGTTGGTACTAGTACATCTAGAATTCTTTCTTCTGCTAACTCTTCAGCACGAAAACGATTTTGTTCCATATACTGTAATCTAATCATTTTTACTGCTGTATCAGTCAAATCGCGAATAATTGAATCTACTTCTTTTCCAACATAACCTACTTCAGTAAATTTAGTTGCTTCTACTTTAATAAATGGAGCATTAGCTAATTTTGCTAAACGGCGAGCAATTTCAGTTTTACCAACACCAGTAGGACCAATCATTAAAATATTTTTTGGTGTAATTTCATGACGTAATACCTCGTCTAATTGCATACGACGCCAACGATTTCTTAAAGCAATAGCAACTGCTCTTTTGGCATGGTATTGTCCAATAATATAAGCATCAAGTTCACTAACGATTTCACGGGGGGTCATCTCAGACATATTTTCGCCTTTAAGTTTTTGATATTAGTTCTTCAATAGTATAAGAATAATTTGTATATATACAGATATCACTAGAAATCTTTAAAGCCTTTTTAACGATTTCTTTTGCATTTAAATTAGTATTTTCTAATAACGCAAGCGCTGCAGATTGGCCATAAGGCCCACCAGAACCAATAGCAATTAAATTATTTTCTGGTTGTATAACATCACCATTACCAGTAATAATTAAAGAAGTGTTATTGTCAGCTACAGCTAATAAAGCTTCTAATCTACGTAACATACGATCAGTACGCCAATCTTTGGCTAATTCTACTGCAGCTCTAGTTAAATGACCTTGATGTAATTCTAATTTACGTTCAAATAATTCAAATAACGCAAAAGCATCTGCTGTGCTACCAGCAAAACCAGCAATAACTTTATCATTATGTAATTTTCGTACTTTACGAACATTACTTTTCATTATGGTATTACCAATTGTCGCTTGACCATCGCCACCTATAACAACATGTCCATGACGACGTACACCTATAATAGTTGTCATAAATTCTATATTATTAATATATCTAAAAAATATTATTTATCATATTATGAAACACAATTATATAATTTTCAATATTTTTATTTAGTTGTTTTATACTATATATAAGTAATAATTAATCATGTTATTAAAATAATAATGAATAAAAAAAGTTACTTAGTAGTAAATATATAATTAATAAAATTAATAATGTACTGGATCTACATCTATTAACCAACTAATTTTATACTTATTCGATATTGCGCATATATAAGAATAATACTTATTAATAATAGTATGTAAAATGTTTCTTGATTTACTACTTAATAATAGATACCAATAAAAATAATTTTTTAGTTTAAAATAATATGAATATAAAGGACCTATTATTATAATTTTATTTTTTACAACATTATTTAACATTTGTTTTAGCTCTAACAAAAATAGTTTTGCTTGATTATTACTAATAGCTTTAATTAATATATGAAAATTAAATGGTGGTAATTTAGCTAATTTTCTATTATTTAGAATATACTCTATAATATTATAATAATTAGTATTTATTAATTGTTGTATTAGTGGATGATTAGGAAAATTAGTTTGTATAATAATTTCATATTTTTTATTAATATAATTAATTAATTGATTATATAATTGAATAAAATATTCAGTATATTTAAAGTTTTTGGAAAATAGTATATTATCAACATTCATTAATATAATTAATGTATTTTTAACAAAGTAATATTTTTTAGATAAAAATAAAGTATTACTAATTACTATATCAGTATTATCTATAATATTATCTTTATAATTATTAAGATAATCTAAATCGAATATTAACTTATTAGGGAACACATTAGATAGTAATTGTTTAAAATTATTAATATTAATATTAATAAAATTAAGTTTATTATTACATAATTGACAATTATTAGGAATTATTACTAGTATATTACAAGAATAACATTTTAATTTATTATAGTACTTATCGTATTTATAGTATTGTTTACATATACTACAGCTAATAATATATTTACATGTATTACACTGTAATACTAATTTAGTATTTAATGTATTAATAAATATTAATATTTGGTTGTTATTTTGTAAATAAAATTTAATTTTATTTATTAATATAGGAGATAATTTATTTACTTGTAAATTATTAGTACCTACTAAAGATATATTAATAATGTTATCTAAATAATTTTTATTGACTAAAATTTGTTTATATTTATTTTTTTTTATATTATTAATTGTTTCTAATGATGGAGTTAATGAGCTTAATATTATTGGAATATTATCTATTTTAGCTCTTAAAATAGCTAAATCTCTCGCATTATAACACCATTTATAATTTATTTTGTATAATATATTATGTTCATCGTCTACAATAATTAGTCCTAATTTAGTAAATGGAATAAATAAAGAATCTTTAGTACCAATTACTATTGGTACATTATTAAAATAAATATTTAGCCAAGTATTGAATTTTACTTTATCATTTAAACTAGAATACATAACTCCTATTGGAAAATTTATTTTATTCTCTAATAAAGTTAATAACTTAAATATTAATACTGTTTCTGGTACTAGAATAAGTACTTGTTTTTTATATTTTAAAATATTTTTTATAGCGTTTAAAAATATTTTAACTTTATCACTATCTTTTATATTACTAATTACTGTAACTGAAAAATTACTTATGTTTTCAAATAAATTATAACTAGGATTAATATTAATTTCGTGTAATGACTTACTATAATTTTTATACCAAAATTCTGATACTAAAGTATTAAAATATAATTTACATAATTTTTTTTTATGTAATATTTTTAATATTTTAATAGATCTGTTTGAGAGATTTATAATATTTTGATATATAGGCTGATTAATTAAGTAATTTAATATTATTTTTTGCTTCTTAGTACAAATTAAATTTTTTTCTATAGTTATTGTATTTAATTGAGTAATAATTAATGTTTGTGGTTGATTAATTGGCTGACCATTCTTAATTTGTTTAGGTAAAATGCTAAATAATGCTAGACCAATCGGATAATGATAATATTGAGAACCTAATTTTATTATATTCCATAAACTAGGAGTAAATAACGATTTTTTATCGAAAATATAAATTATATATTTAATATTATCAATAAATAATTTACTACTTGTGTTTACGTCTGTTATAATTCCAATAATTTTTTTTTTACCAAACGGTACTAGTACTCTAGCACCAATTATTGGATTAGTATAATTAGTTACCTTATAGGTAAAAGTTTTAAATATTGGTATAGGTAAAGCAACATTAATAATCAATTTATACCTTTTATTAAATTTAGTAAAATACTTATGTGTATATTATAATATATAAATTAATTATATTAAATTTATTTTTCAGGATATATTATGAAAAGAAATATTCATCCTAATTATGATACAATTACAGTAACTTGTATTTGTGGTAATCAAATTAATATTAAATCTACTATTTGTAATAATATTAATATAGATGTATGTAGTATGTGTCATCCATTTTATACTGGTAAACAAAGATTATTAGATAATATCGGTCGAGTAAGTATCTTTAATAGAAGGTTTAATTCCTATTATAAATAAGTATTATTTATAGTATTTTATTATTGTAAACAAATAATAATTTTATACTAATGATTTATCTAAATTAATTGTTTCTAGTGATTTAAAACCATAATATTTTAATATTATTGCTAGATTTTTTGTTTTTTTATTTAAACTAACACAATATGCTTTATCATATCTAAATTTATTATTTTTATTATAATTTATATTATTTTTTATAAACATTAATATAAAATTAATAGTAATAATATTAGAATCAATGACGGTAATTTTTTTATCTAAAATATTTAATAAATTTAATGTAAATAAACTAAAGTGTGTACATCCTAAAACTATAGTATCTGGAGTTTTTTTATTATTATTTTTCCATACAGTAGTAATTATTTTATATAATGGTAAAATTGATAAATGATAACCTTGTAAAAGATTTTCTGCTAAATATACTAACTGCATAGTAGGTACAAGTGTAATTTTATATTTATAAGATAATTTATTTACTATACTATTAATATATTTACTATAAATAGTATTATTAGTAGCTAATAAACAAATATGATTATTATTAGTAAACTCTGTAGCTGTTTTTATAGCTGGTAATACTCCTATAATTGGATAGTTTAATAATTTTCTTAATTTTGGTAGTGTTAAGATACTAGCTGTATTACAGGCTATAATAATTAAATCTATTTTATTTAGTGTACAAATATTATTAATAATTTTTATTATTCTATTAATAATATATTTTTGATCCTTATTTCCATAAGGAAAACCAATATTATCAAATACATAAAAATAATTAGAATAAGGAATAATTCTTTTTATCTGATTATAAAATAATAAACCTCCTAATCCAGAATCAAATATTATAATGTTTAATTTATATTTAAAATACATTAATTATCCCAAAAATAATAATTTTAATTTTACTAATAATTATATATTATATTATGTAATTAAAGTAAATATTAAATTATAAAATAATAAATTAACTTATTATAATACTAAGTACTAGTTAGCTGACAAAGTAATAAATTTATTAATTATAATAATTTATTAATACAATATATATTAATTAATTTTTATTTTATGTATGACTAATAATCTTCTAATAATTATAGATGGTTCATGCTATTTGTATCAAACATATTATTCGATTATTGCAATTAATAAGAGTTTGGGTGAATCTAATGGAGTAATTTATGGGGTACTAAATATTATTAATTATCTATTAACTAAATATAAGCCTAGTCATATTGTGATTACCTTTGATAAAGGAGGAAAAACATTTCGTAATAATTTATATAATAATTATAAATGTAATAGAAATCCAATGCCAGATAATTTACGTAAACAAATTACTCCGTTAAAAAAATTAATTAAAGCAATTGGTATTTCAACAGTATCAATTACTGGAGTAGAAGCTGATGATATAATTGGTACTATTGCTTTATCAACTATAAATTATAATATTAATGTAATTATTGTTAGTAACGATAAAGATATGGCTCAATTAGTATCTAATAAAATTAAACTACTAATTAAAATTTCTGGAAATGTTCTTGGTCCAAATGAAATAAAAAATAAATTTGGGGTATCTCCTAATTTAATTATTGATTATTTAGCACTAGTAGGTGATAGAATTGATAACATTCCAGGAGTACCAGGTATAGGAGTAAAAACTGCTAGATTATTATTAAATAAATTAGGTAATCTAAAGTTATTATATAATCATTTAGATAAGATTAATGTTAATGAATTTTATAGAGCTAAAAAAATTATATCTAATTTAATACTTTATCGTAAAGATGCCTTTCTTTCCTATAAATTAGCTACTATTAAAACTAATGTACCAATAAAATATTCTTATCATGATTTTATATTAAAACAATCTAAGTTAAAATTTCTTTCTGATATATTGAGAAAACATAATTTATATTTTTTAAATAAATAATTAGAATTTATTAATTTTTAAATTTAACATAATTAGTTAATTACATTCTTCTTACTACAAATTTACATATGGTGTTTTAGGTAACCATCGTTTAATAAGTAATTTAGTCTTTTCTGGATAATATTTGTTTATGTGAAAAGCAAATAATTTGGTCTGTTTAATTATATTATAATCATACTTAATATTAAATATTTTTAGTTTCAATTGACCAATTTGATTTAATCCAAATAATTTACTCGGCCCCCTAAGTTCTAAATCTTTATTTGCAATAAATAAACTATTGTAATTATTACGTAATATTATTAATTTATGTTTAGCAACATTACTAATTGGTGGGGTATATAACAAGACGCAATAAGATTTACTATTACCTCTACCAATACGTCCTCTTAACTGATATAATTGTGTTAATCCTAAACGATCAGCATTTTCTATAATCATAATATTAGCATTTGGAATATCAATACCAACTTCTACTACTGTAGAAGTAACTAATATGTTAATTTTACCATCTTTAAAATCTTGTATTGTTTGTTGTTTTTTTAAAGAATTTAATTTACCATAAATTATACCAATATTAATTCCTGGTAGTTTTTTTACTAATTCCTTCCATACTATTTTAGCAGATTTAATATAATTTTGCGTAGATGGTTCTACAATTGAACATACCCAATATATTTGGTGCATTTTATTTACACATAATTCATAAACACGTTTTATTATAATATCACGTTTATCACTAGCCATTAATACGGTAATAATTGGTATTTTATGTTGTTGAGATAATGATTTCATAATAGAAATATTTATATCAAAGTATTTTGTTATAGCTAACGTTCTAGGTATTGGAGTTGCTGTCATTATTAATTGATGAGGATAATAATTATTTATAATACCTTTATTATATAAAATAGATCTTTGATATACGCCAAAACGTTGTTGTTCATCAATTATAATTAATGCTAGTTTAGCAAAGTGTACCTGTTTTTGTAGTAGTGTATGTGTTCCAATGATCATTAATACATCACCATTATTAATCTTTGAACATTGTTTATGATAATTCTTATTATTAGTTTTTTTAGTTAAAATACATACATCAATTCCTAATGGGTTAAACCATGTTTTAAAAGTTTGTCCATGTTGGATTGCTAATATTTCTGTTGGCACCATAAAAGCAACTTGTTTATTATTACTGATAATAACTAATGCAGTTAATGCAGCTATAACAGTCTTACCAGAACCAACATCACCCTGTAATAATCTAACCATTGGAGTATTTTTATTTAGATCATTAAGAATTAACTTAAAAATATTATTTTGAGATTCATTTATAGTAAATGGTAAATTTTTTATAAATAAATTAATTAATTTATTATTATAATAATTTATATTATGGTAATTTTTCTTACTATAAAAATTAATAAAATTTAGATAGTATGATAATAATTCTTCAATTGCTAACCTTTTTCTTGCTGGGTTATTAATTGGATTTAAGTTGTTAATTATCATATAATTGGGTGGATAATGTATATTATATAATGCATTTTGTAATGTAGTTAAATTCTTAAAAAAATAATTATTATTCGGTAATAATTCTTCTAATAATATGTTACTTTTTAGGTATTTTAATGCATGCAAAATTATATTTCTAATTTTAGTTTGACTAATACCTTTAATATTTTGATATATAGGTATAAATTTATCTTTAATATAGTGATTAGTTAGTAATTTATATTCTGGATTAACAATTACGATACCATAATAGGTATATCTAGCTATTCCTATTAGGAGAATAGTTTTATTAATTAAATAACTAATATATTTTTTAATATTTTTAGCATTAAAAAAACATATTTTAATTCGACTACTAGTGTCATAAAAATGACAAATCAAAATTAGCTTTTGATTAATATTAATAGTATAGCTATTTTTAATTATACCTTTAATTGTAACTAGTGTATTAAGTTTAATATCTTTAATTAATGTAATATCTTTATAGTTATGATACTTAACTGGTAAATAGAATAGTATATCATATAAATTCCTAATACCTTTTGATCTTAATATATTAATAGCTTTATTATTTATTTTTAATATACTTTTAGTTAATAAAAATTTATATAATGGATACATCAAATTTCACTTAATAAATTTAAAATAATATTAATTATATTAATTTTAATAAATATTAAATTTAACTAATATAATATTATTATTTTTAATTTCTAATATTACCCCATAATTATACCACGCACCAAGTATAATATGACAATAATTATTATAATTAATAATTATTTCTTTATGAATATGACCATGTATAATAATTGATGGTTTATATTTCTTAATATTACATAATAATCTATAATTATTAATATTAAAACTAGTATGTATTTTATTTATACTATGTTTTCTTATTATATTTTTTAATTTTATTCTAACTTTAATAGGTAATTTTAAAAATAGATACTTTATAAGTTTACATCTAATTAATCTAAAAAATATTCTGTCATTAATATTATTTGTGCATAAGTCGTCACCATGTAATATTAATATTTTATTAGCTGAATAATTTAATATTAATTTATAAGGTAGTAACTTAATATTACAAAGATTAGCATAATTTTTGTCTAGTAAAAAATCTCTATTACCTCTAATTAAATAACATGGTACATTATATTTATTTAATAAACTAATGACATTAGCTATTTTTTTTGAAAGTTTATCTACATAATCATCACCAATCCATGATTCAAATAAATCACCTAAAATATATAATGCTTTAGAATTTATAGCATATCTTTTAATAAAATAACTAAAATGATTAGTAATATCTGGTTTATCATTACTTAAATGTACATCTGAAATAAATAATATTGTCATATCACTTATCTTAAATTATAATCATGTTAATTTTTTATTAAATAATAAGATTATATAATAATTTTATCTATAAAATTTTTTACTTATGTTAAAAATATTTAATTCTTTAACAAAAAAAAAGGAATATTTTATACCATTAACTAATAACATTATTAATATTTATATATGTGGAGTTACTGTTTATGATTTATGTCATATAGGTCATGGTAGAACATTTTTAGTATTTGATGTAATAATTAGATATTTACGTTATAAAGGTTATTTAGTTAAATATGTACGTAATATTACTGATATTGATAGTAAAATTATTTATACAGCAAATAATAATAATGAATCGATTGAAGAATTAACTAATCGTATGATTAATTTTATGCATAATGATTTTAGTAAACTTAATATTATTAAACCTAATCTAGAACCAAGAGTAACTAGTTATATTAATGAAATATTAAACTTAATAACTTGTTTAGTAGAAAAAAAACATGCTTACATTACACCAAATGGTGATGTAGTTTTTAGTATTAATAGCTATAAAGACTATGGTATTTTATCTAATTGTGATATTAATAATACTTATTATAATAAAGTTTTATCTAAAAATAAAAATTACCCATTAGATTTTACCTTATGGAAAAGAACTAATGATAATCATGTAAATTGGATATCACTATGGGGTAAGGGTAGACCTGGATGGCATACAGAATGTGCTGCTATATGTAGTCATTTATTTGGAAATAGTTTTGATATTCATGGTGGTGGGATTGACTTAATTTTTCCTCATCACGAAAATGAAATCGCTCAAGCCATTTGTGCTTATGGAGGAACATATTCTAATATTTGGATGCATACCGGAATAGTAAAAGTTAATAATAATAAGATGTCAAAATCACTAAAAAACTATTGCACAATTCAGGACTTATTAAAGTTATTCGATGGTGAAGTAATAAGATTATTTGTGATATCTAGTCACTATCGTAGCAATATTAATTATGAATTAGATAGTTTACTTAAATCATATAAGTCATTAAGAAAATTGTACACTACGTTAAGTTATTTTGATTCATCTAAATTTAACAAAGATGATATTGATAGTCAATGCGCACAATTATTTTTTCAAGCAATGGATGATGATTTTAATACTCCACTAGCTTTATCAATATTGTTTAATATATCCCATAAAATTAATTATCTAAGAACTAAAAATAATAATACATTAGCATTTAAACTAGCTAATACCTTAAAACAATTAGCTAGTATATTAGGATTATTAAATCATGATTCTAGTTATTTTTTAAATCAATATAAAAAAAATTTTTCCGATTTAACTAAAATTAATAAATTAATTCAAAAAAGAAACTTGGCAAGAAAACAAAAAAAATGGGATATAGCTGATAACATTAGAAAACAATTATTGTTAAAAGGTATAAGATTAGAAGATTATAATAATAATACTATTTGGTTTACTACTTAAATATATATTCCTTAATCTAGTAAAGTAGCAGCATTTAATGTATTTTGCATTAAAACAGCTACTGTGATTGGACCAATACCTCCAGGTACAGGAGTAATATAACTAGCTCGATTTAATGAATTTATGTAATCAACGTCACCAACTAATTTACCATTAGTTAATCTATTAATGCCGATATCAATAATTATTGCTCCTAACTTTATCCATGAACCAGGAATGAAATTAGGTTTACCAATTGCAACTATTAATAAATCTGCATGGTTTACATAATATTGTAAATTACTAGTATTTTTGTTTATTATAGTAACTGTGCAACCAATATTTAATAATTTAAAAAACATTGGTCTTCCTACTATATTAGATGAATTAATAATTACAGCATGTAATCCAGAAACATTAATATTATAGTACTTTAGTAATGCAATAACAGCTAAAGGAGTACATGGACTAAATATTGGATCATTTTGACATAAACGACCAATATTATACGGATGAAATCCGTCAACATCTTTTTTATAATTAATATGTTGTAGTATATTGAATTTAATATTATTTGGTAACGGAAGTTGTACTAAAATACCATGTATTTTTTTATTTTTATTAAGCTTCTTAATAATATTAATTAATTCTATTTTACCAATAGTACTTGGTAAGTTATAACATAAAGAAAAAAAACCTACTTCTTGACAAACTTCTCTTTTACGTTTAATATAAACCACCGATGCAGGATTATTACCAACTAAAATAGTTGCTAACCCAGGAATTGATTTTCCTAATTTTATTCTTTTTTGTACTATTGATAAGATTTTATTTTTTATATGTTTGGCTACTAAATGACCATTAAATACTTCTGTCATCATCTTTCTTAATTAGTTTAAAATTATTTTTAAATAACAATATATTAAATTTGCGCTCTTAGCTCAATTGGATAGAGCAACAGCCTTCTAAGCTGTAGGTTACAGGTTCGAGTCCTGTAGAGCGTATAAAACAACTTAGGTGTTATAAGGTTAAATTCTCACGGGCAATTAGTATCAGTTA
>JAOBJL010000004.1 GCA_025728545.1 Candidatus Lightella neohaematopini | reverse complement strand
AAATAGAAATATAAATCTTAATTATTATTTATAATAAATCAACTTGACATAATAAAAAAACAGTGTACGCTTTTTTACTTAATTAAGTATGTTCTTTAACAATAAATTGTGTAGGCACTCAAGGTCAATAATGTAGTATTTAGATAATGATACTAAAATATATAAATAATTAATTATTTATTATTTTGTATTATTATTTTGAAGTAATTGAAGAGTTTGATCATGGCTCAGATTGAACGCTGGCGGCAAGCCTAACACATGCAAGTTGAGCGGCAACAGAAAAGTTACATTTGTAATTTTTGCTGGCGAGCAGCGAACGGGTGAGTAATATCTGGGAATCTACCTAATGGAGGGGGATAACTATTGGAAACGATAGCTAATACCGCGTAATATCTATTGATCAAAGATGGGGACTTATATTTATTAATCTTAATTAATAAACATAAACCTTTCGCCATTAGATGAGCCCAGACGAGATTAGCTAGTAGGTAAGGTAATGGCTTACCTAGGCTACGATCTCTAGCTGGTCTGAGAGGACGATCAGCCACACTGGAACTGAGATACGGTCCAGACTCCTACGGGAGGCAGCAGTGGGGAATATTGCACAATGGGGGTAACCCTGATGCAGCTATGCCGCGTGTGTGAAGAAGGCCTTAGGGTTGTAAAGCACTTTCAGTAAGGAAGAAGATTATAATACTAATAATATTATAATTTGACGTTACTTACAAAAGAAGCACCGGCTAACTCCGTGCCAGCAGCCGCGGTAATACGGAGGGTGCAAGTGTTAATCGGAATTATTGGGCGTAAAGAGTACGTAGACGGTTTATTAAGTTAGATGTGAAATACCTAAGCTTAACTTAGGAACGGCATTTAAAACTAATAAGCTAGAGTTTCATAGAGGGGGGTAGAATTCCAGGTGTAGCGGTGAAATGCGTAGATATCTGGAGGAATACCAGTGGCGAAGGCGACCCCCTGGATGATAACTGACGTTCAGGTACGAAAGCGTGGGGAGCAAACAGGATTAGATACCCTGGTAGTCCATGCCGTAAACTATGTCAATTTGAAGGTTGAATGTTTTTTATTATTTAACTTTCGTAGCTAACGCGTTAAATTGACCGCCTGGGGAGTACGACCGCAAGGTTAAAACTCAAATGAATTGACGGGGGCCCGCACAAGCGGTGGAGCATGTGGTTTAATTCGATGCAACGCGAAAAACCTTACCTACTTTTGACATCCAAAGAATTTAACAGAGATGTTTTAGTGCCTTCGGGAACTTTGAGACAGGTGCTGCATGGCTGTCGTCAGCTCGTGTTGTGAAATGTTGGGTTAAGTCCCGCAACGAGCGCAACCCTTATTCTTTGTTGCCAACGAATTAAGACGGGAACTCAAAGAAAACTGCTAGTGATAAACTAGAGGAAGGTGAGGATGACGTCAAGTCATCATGGCCTTTATAAGTAGGGCTACACACGTGCTACAATGGTGTATACAAAGAGAAGCAAACTTGTAAAAGTTAGCGAATCTCATAAAGTACATCTCAGTCCGGATTGAAGTCTGCAACTCGACTTCATGAAGTCGGAATCGCTAGTAATCGTGGATCAGAATGCCACGGTGAATACGTTCCCGGGCCTTGTACACACCGCCCGTCACACCATGGAAGTGAGTGGCAAAAGAAGTAAGTAGTTTAACCTGTAAATAGGAGGGCTCTTACCACTTTGTGATTCATAACTGGGGTGAAGTCGTAACAAGGTAACCGTAGGGGAACCTGCGGTTGGATTACCTCCTTACTTATTAAGTAGTAATAAGTAATAAGTATACTTTGAGTGTTTACACAAATTATTATTATAGGCTTGTAGCTCAGTTGGTTAGAGCACACCCCTGATAAGGGTGAGGTCAGTGGTTCAAGTCCACTCAGGCCTAAATATTTTGGGGCTATAGCTTAGTTGGTAGAGCATCTGTTTTGCACACAGAAGGTCAGCGGTTCGAATCCGCTTAGCTCCATTTAGGAAATGGTGCGGTAGTTCAGTTGGTTAGAACACCGGCCTGTCACGCCGGGGGTCACGGGTTCAAGTCCCGTTCGCACCGTAATTTTAGATTAGTATAGTTTATTTTAGGGATGTAGTTCAAATGGTAGAATATCAGTCTCCAAAACTGAATGCTAGGAGTTCGAATCTCCTCATCCCTGTTTCTTTAATATTAAATTAAAAATTATCTTTCTTACTACGTAAAATTTTAAAATAATCAAAATTACTTATATTATTTGGTAATTTAATAAATTTATTTTTGTAATAAAAACTGTTAGTACATTGTATAAATGGATTAATTATTCTTTCTAAATATAGTGATGTTGGTATACTAGGTACTTTATTTAAGTACATACGTTTGACTATATTTTTATAATATTTAATTATAAAAATATTATTTAGTAATGATATATTATTACTAATAATAAAATCTAAATTTTTTATAGTATATTCATGACTAGGAAATATTATAGTATTACTTGGTAATTTATTAATTTTATCTAATGAATTAAACATATTTTCTATAGAACTATTAAATATTCTACCACAACCAGCAGAAAATAATGTATCACCACAAAATAACCATGGATTACAGTAATATCCGATATGATATTTAGTATGACCAGGTAGAGATAGTACGATAAATTTACATTGTAATATATTAATAATATTATTTTGTTCTATTGTATAATCATTAAAATACTTAGTTTCTTTTGGACCATATACTGGTACTTGGTAAATATTTTTTAATATGCTTATCCCAGAAGTATGATCATAATGATTATGAGTAACTAAAATTGCTACTAAATGTAATTTATAAAATTTTAAAAATTTAATTATTAATTTTTCATCATTAGGATCAATAATTAAGCATTTATTATTATTTAATACTAACCAAACATAATTATCAATTAAAGTACGTATTACCATTATTTTTAACATATAATATTATTCTCATTTTCATAATTAATATCTACTAAATAAGATTTATAATTAGCCATATAATAGGCTAATTTATCACAATAATTATTTTCTTTACAAATACTATGTCCCTTAATCCAAATCCATTTTATTGGACGATTACATTGTAAGAAAAATAATCTTTTCCAAAGATCAAGATTTTTTATAATTTTATTTTTACTATTAAACCAATTATTTTTTTTCCATACATATATCCATTTTGTTATACCTTGTTGCACATAGACACTGTCAGTATATACAATAATATTACTATTTAAGTGTAACACTGATTGTAATGACTTAATAATACTAATTAACTCCATACGATTATTAGTTGTTAATCTATAACCACCACCAAGTATAATACTTTTATATTTTAATTTAATTATAACTCCATAACCACCTTTACCAGGATTATTAATACATGCCCCATCAGTAAAAATATAAATATATTCTTGCATTTTATAAAAAAATTTAATATAACCAAGATTTAATTTTAATAAATTATTTATTGTAAACTATTATATATATAATGAAAGTATGATTAAACAAGTTTTTCTAGACATTGAAACTACTGGTATTAATAAAATAAGTAATAATTTTTATCATGGACATAAAATTATTGAGATTGGAGCTATTGAAGTAATAAATAGAAAAATTACTAATAAATATTTTCATGTATATTTAAATCCTTGTAGATCTATAGATCAAGAAGCTTTTTCTATACATGGAATTAGTTCTGATACATTAATTAATAAACCTAAGTTTATAGAAATAGCAGATCAACTAATATTATTCATTAAAAATAGTGAATTAATTATACACAATGCTAATTTTGATGTTAGTTTTATTAATTATGAACTAAATATGATAAATCATAGTGTTAATGATATTAGTACTATTTGTAGTATTATTGATAGTTTAAAAATTGCTCGTACTTTATTCCCTGGTAAAAAAAATAGTATTGATGCATTATGCGATAGATATTGTGTAAGTAAAAATATTAGAATTTTACATGGTGCTTTATTAGATGCAAAAATATTAGCTAATATTTTTTTACGTATGACTAGTAGTCAAAGTGTTATAAAATTTAATTTTAGTAATAAAGATAAAGAACATAATTTAAATAATATAAATAAAAAAAAACTAAAGATACTTTATGCTAACAAAGAAGAACAATATTTACATGAACAACAGTTAAATTTAATACAAAAAAATGGTTATTGTTTATGGAGAAATAAATAGAAAATTTATTACTTTTTTTAATAACTTATAAAGATGTAAAATTATGAAATATGATAGTTTGATTAAAAATGAGCTTAATAAATCAATAAAAATTACTAAATACTTTATTGAAGATGAAAATTCCTTAAACTTAATAGAATCTGCAGCAAATTTAATGGTTTGTACTTTTAAATCTGGAAATAAAATATTATCTTGTGGTAATGGTGGTTCTCATTGTGATGCTATGCATTTTGCTGGAGAATTAGTTGGTCGCTACAGAAAAAATAGATTAGGATTACCCAGTAATAGTTATTTCTGATCCTAGTTATTTATCTTGTATTAGTAATGATTTTGGTTATCATCAAGTATTTTCTCGTTATATACAAACAATAGGAAATAAAAGTGATGTATTATTTTGTTTGTCTACATCAGGTAATTCAATAAATATTATTAATGCTATGTATACTGCAAAAAGTAAAGATATGAAAATTATATTACTTACTGGTAATCTAGATAATAATTTAGCTATAGCTAATAATATTGCTGATATAACAATATCAGTTCCTCATAACGGTTATGCTGATCGTATTCAAGAGTTACATATAAAAATAATCCATATTTTAGTGCAAATTATAGAAAATGAACTATTAACAAAATAATTATAATAATTTATTTAAATTAATTAAGTTATTTCTCATGAAAAAAAAATATATTGTTACTTGGGATATGTTACAAATGTATACTAGAATAATCGCTAAAGATCTTTTATATACTAAATGGAAAGGAATTATTGCAGTTAGTCGTGGCGGTCTAGTACCAAGTGCGTTATTAGCAAGAGAATTAGATATTCGTTATATTGATACATTTTGTGTAGCTAGTTATTATTGTGGTTGTCAACATAATACTAATATAATTAAACATACAGATTATCATAATGGTGAAGGATTTATTATTGTCGATGATCTTACTGATACTGGTAATACTGCAAAACTTATAAAAAAGATATATCATAAAGCATATTTAGTAGCTATTTTTGCAAAACCTTTAGGTCGAAATTTTGTTGATAAATATATTATAGATATTCCTCAAAACACATGGATAGAACAACCATGGGATACCGGAATAACATTTATTCCCCCAATGAAAAATAAAATCTAAATGCCGATAACAGGATTTGAACCTATAGTCTTTGCATTACGAATACACTGCTTTTCCAAGTTAAGCTATACCGGCATATTTTATATTTTTAGTATGTTTTTTTATTTATTTTAAATAACTTATTAAGTTTAATTGCTTGTAATTTAGCTAAAGTTTTAGATAGTTCTAGTGATAATTTTATTTGCTGATTTATACTAGTATTTTTCTTTAATAAAGATTCTATTCTGACTTTATCTTTAATAATTTCTTCTTCAATTAAATTATTAATATCATTTATTGAATCAGAAATAACCAATACATTATTTGATTGTATTTCTAATATACTTTCTGGTAAGAATATACATCTATTATTAAATTTACTACTATTAATACAAATTACTCCAGGTTTAGTTATTGTTATTAACGGAGCATGTTTAGCTAAAATAGTAAGCTCTCCTTCAATGCTATTAATTAGCACCTTATATACCATATCAGAAAATATTAAATTTTCTATACTAACAATAGTAAGTTTAAAATTAGCAAACATAATTATAAACTAATCTCTAAATATTTTTTATATCTGAAATACTACCAATCATATAGAATGATTGCTCTGGTACATGATCATACTTACCACTAATAATATTTTTTAAATCTTGTATAGTATTTTTAATTGATACATATTTTCCAGTTATTCCAGTAAAATTCTCAGCGACGAAAAATGGTTGAGATAAAAATCTATTTATCTTTCGTGCTCTAGATACTATTAATTTATCTTCTTCAGATAATTCATCAATACCAAGAATAGCAATAATATCTTTTAGATCTTGATAACGCTGTAAGATTGATTTTACATTTTTAGCTATATCGTAATGATCTTTACCAATTATATTAGGATCCAATTGACGACTAGTAGAAGATAATGGATCAATTGCTGGATAAATACCTAAAGAAGCAATTTGTCTACTTAGAACAATAGTAGTATCTAAATGAGTAAAAGTTGTTGCAGGAGAAGGATCAGTTAAATCATCAGCTGGTATATAAACTGCCTGAATAGATGTAATAGAACCATTTTTTGTTGAAGTAATACGTTCTTGTAATAAACCAATTTCTTCTGCTAATGTTGGTTGATAACCAACAGCTGACGGAATTCTACCTAATAAAGCTGACATTTCAGTACCTGCTAAAGTATATCGATAAATATTATCAATAAAAAGTAGCACATCGTGCCCATTATCACGAAATTTTTCCGCAATTGTTAATCCAGTAAGGGCTACTCTTAGTCTATTACCTGGTGGTTCATTCATTTGTCCATATACTAGTGAAACTTTATTAATAACATTTGATGCTATCATTTCATTATAAAAATCATTCCCTTCTCTTGTACGTTCTCCAACACCAGTAAATACTGAATAACCAGAATGTTCAACTGCAATATTACGAATTAATTCCATTATATTAACAGTTTTTCCCACTCCAGCTCCACCAAATAAACCAATTTTACCACCTTTTGCTAGTGGACAAATCAAATCTATAACTTTAATTCCTGTTTCTAAAATTTCATAAGTATCATTTAATTCTTGAAATTTAGGAGGTAATCTATGAATAGACCAATATTCTTTTGTATTTATTTCACCTTTCATATCTATTGGTTGTCCTAAAACATTTATTATCCTTCCTAAAGTTTTATATCCTACTGGTATTTCAATAGTACGTTGTAAATTAGTAACACTCATTCCTCTATATAATCCATCAGAATATCCCATAGCAATACAACGTACTATTCCGTCTCCTAACTGCTGTTGCACTTCCAAAAATAGATTATGATTATCATTATTTACTTTTAGTATGTGATATATTTTTGGTATATATTTTTGATCAAATTCTACATCAATAATAGAACCAATTATCTGAATAATTTTACCATTAATCATATATTAAACCTTTAGTTTTTACTAATTAATACTACCAGATATAATTTCACTTAATTCTTGTGTAATATTATTTTGTCTAGTTTGATTGTAAATTAGCTCAAGTTCTTTAGTTAAATTATCACAATTACTTTTAGCTAACTGCATAGTTATCATGCGAGATGCTTGTTCACTTGTTAAATTATTTAATAATCCTAAATATACACTAGATTTAATATAACAATATATTAATTTGTTTAAAATACCAATAATATCTGATTCATATATATAATAATTATTTATATTAGTTTTATTAAAATTAAATGGAATAATTCTTACTATTTCTGGTGTCTGATTTAAAATATTAATAAATTTATTATTTGCTAAATAACAAGCATCTATAACATCATTATTATATAATAATATTATATTTTTTACTATTTGATTAATTTTTATTGTTCTAAATTCTTCAGGTGATAAATTATCGTTCGAATTATTTATCTTATCTAAAATTTCTATATTAATACCAGAAAAAAAATTTATAGCTTTAGTACCAATTAATATTAATTTAACATTTTTTCCTAATTTAATATGATTATTAATGTTAACTAATACTTTCTTAAACAGATTAATATTTAGTGTGCTAACTAATCCTTTCTCCGTAGAAATAATTAAATAAACAATTTTATTATAATTGTAATTACTTGTTATTTTTGGCTTATATTCTAAATTAGTAGATAATAAATTATTAATAACATTCTGTATATTTATTAAATACTTATTACTAGATAGTATTTTTGTTTTAATTTTATGCATCTTAGTAAAAGCTATCATTTCCATAGCACTAGTAATTTTTTTAGTATTTTTTATACTATTTATTTTATTTTTAATTTCTTTAATATTAAACATATTAATTTAATTAAATTATTTATAAAAATTATTTTTAAAATTACTTATAATATCGTGTAATTTATTTTTTACATAATCATTATACACTAAATTAGTATTAATGTATTCCATAAAATCACGGTAATAATTATTAAAATAAGATAGTAATTTATACTCAAAATTACATATATTTTTTACTAGGATATCATCTAAATATTTATTTTCTACCAAAAATAATATAATAGCTTGTTGAGCTACAGAGTATGGATTATTTTGTAGTTGTTTTAATAATTCGGTAATATTTTGTCCTTCTTTTAATTGTATTTTAGTATTATCATCTAAATCTGATGAAAATTGTGAAAATGCTACAAGTTCACGATATAATGCTAATTTATTTCTTATTCCTTTCGATAAAAATTTTATTATATTAGTTTGAGCAGCACTACCAACTCTAGAAACAGAAATTCCCGGATTTATAGCAGGTCTAATACCAGCATTAAATAAATTAGATTCTAAAAATATTTGACCATCGGTAATAGAAATTAAATTAGTAGGAATAAATGATGATATGTCTCCTACTTGAGTTTCAATAATTGGTAGTGCAGTAAGTGATCCAGTTTTATTTTTAACTTTACCATGAGTAAACTTTTCCACATAATCACTACTTACACGTGCAGCTCTTTCTAATAAACGTGCATGTAAATAGAATATATCTCCTGGATAAGCTTCTCTACCAGGTGGTCTTCTTAATAACAATGAAATTTGACGATAAGCAACAGCTTGTTTTGATAAATCATCATATACAATTAATGCATCTTCACCAATATTACGAAAGTATTCACCCATAGTGCAACCAGCATATGGAGCTAAATATTGTAATATTGCTGGTTCTGATGCGTTAGCAACCACTACAATAGTATTATCTAATACATGATATTTTTTTAGTATACTTACTGTATTAACTACAGTAGTTGCTTTTTGCCCAATAGCTACGTATATACATTTAATACCGCTATATTTTTGATTAATAATACTATCAATTGCTAAAGTTGTCTTTCCAGTTTGCCTATCACCAATAATTAATTCTCTTTGTCCTTGACCAATAGGAATCATAGCATCAATAGCTTTATATCCGGTAAGCATTGGTTCACTTACAGATACACGATCAATTACTCCTGGTGCAGGAGATTCTATATTACTAAAATATTCATATTCTAATTTACCAACATTATCTATTGGTATCCCTAAAGCATTAACTACTCTACCTAATAATTTTCTACCTACAGGTACCTGTATTACATTACCTGTAGTTTTTACTTTCATACCTTCTGAAATATCTAAGTAAGAGCCCATTACAATAGCACTAACAAATTCCCTTTCTAAATTTAATACAATCGCAGAACTACCGTTAGATAAAATAACTACCTCATTTAACATTACATGATCAAGTCCATAAATACGAATAATACCATCAGCAACATATATAATAATTCCTTCATCATATGTATTTATATCTAAACTAAATTGATCAATACGTTGTTTTATTAATGTACTTATTTCTGTACTGTTAAAATGCATTTTTAATCCTTAATTCTTTAAGAAATTTTTTAATTGATTTAAATGATTTAATATACTACCATCAAAAACGGTATTATTAATACGTAAAATAATTCCACCAATAATATTAGAATCAATAATATTATTTAATTTAATTTTATATTTTGCATATGACAACATAGACAATATCTTATTATTAAGATTACTTTTTTGTTGTATACTAAGTTTTTTAGCAGAAATCACATCAATAATAATTAATTCTGAATTTTTATTCTTTAAACATTTAAAATAAAATAATATATCTGGTAAAATATTAAATCGTTTGTTATTAAATATTAATAATAAAAATGACTTACTTTGTAAATTGAGTATATCAACACACGCATTTACTATAACATTCATTACCTTATTGTATAAGATTGGATGATTAATCAATTTATAAATTAAGTTGTCACTAATAAGCATTGTTAAAAATTCTAATATGTTTTGCCAATAAGATACCTTATTATTTTTCATTGCTACATCAAAAATTACTTGTGCATATTTTTGTGCTATCAAACAAGGATATTTATTTTTATTATTCATATAATACTCATAGCTTTATTTTATTTATTATTTCATTAATTAATATATCATCAATTTTATAATTACTAATATAATGACTAATTACTTTTTTTGTACTAGCTAATACTAAAGAATTAACTTGTTCATAAAGTAATTGTTTTGCTTGGTTATAATTACTGTTAATTTTAATATTTGCTTGTGATATAATATATTTATATTCTTTATTAGCTGCTATTTTAGCATCATTAATTATTTTTTCTTCATGCTCGTGAGCTAATTTAATAATATCCTCAGCTTTTAATTTAGCGTTTAGTATAGTATCTGCTGCTATTTGTTTTGATTTAGCAACTTCTAATTTAGCCTGCTTAGCAAATTCTAACCCATCATTAATTTCTTTTTGTCTAGTTTCAATAATATTAATTAACGGTGGCCATATATATTTCATGCAAAATATAACAAAAATAACGAATGCCACAGTTTGTCCTATTATAGTAGCATTAATGTTCAAAATTATTACTCCTTTACAATATTATTATAAAAAAATAGATTTATATTACAGTAAACATAATATATAAACTTAATCCGACAGTAATCATAGGTATAGCATCAATTAATCCCATTACAATAAAAAATTGTGTTCTTAATATAGGAATTAAATCTGGTTGACGTGCAGCACTCTCTATAAATTTTCCACCTAATATTCCTATACCTATAGCAGCACCAATTGCTGCTAATCCAATCATAACAGCTACTGCTATATACATTAACTCTATACTATGCATAATATTCCCCTTGTTTTAATATAGAAATTATTCTTTTAATGCTGTACTAATATATACTATAGTCAGAATCATAAAAATAAAAGATTGTAAAATAATTATTAAAATATGAAAAATAGCCCAAGGAACACTAATAATCCATTGAAACCACCATGGCACTAAGCTAGTTATTAGCATAAAAATTAATTCACTGGCATACATATTACCAAATAATCTTAAACTTAAAGATATTGGTTTAGATAGTAAATTAATTAATTCTAAAATTATATTTATTGGAAATAATACAATATTATTAAATGGTTGAGTGATTAATTCTTTTATAAAGCCTAATAATCCTTTATTTTTAATATAATAATACAAAACAATAAAAAAAATACTAATTGCCATAGATGTAGTAATATTAATATCGGATGATGGTAATATACGTAATAATGGTATATTAAATAATTTATTAAAAATATATGGTAGTATATCTATAGGGATAATATCCATTGTATTCATTAAAGTAATCCATACGAATAATGTTAAAGATAATGAATAAATAAATGTATTATGTTTATCTGAAACATCTTTAACATTCTTTTGAACGAACAATACTATTAATTCTACTAAAGTTTGTAATTTACTTGGTACACAATTATCAATATGAGACTTAATAATATATCTAAATATTAAAATAAAAGTTAGACCTAATAAAGAAGAAAATATTAATGAATCAATATTTATAATCCAGAAGGAATTAACGGAATTATTAATATCAACAAAATTAAAATTTTTTAAATTAAATTGTAAATTACATAAATGATGATGTATATAATTATAAAAATAATTATTGTTATCATACAACATATTACTACCTGTCATATTATTATAATATATATTAAGATATATAAAATTATACTAAAATGTGGCTTTTGTCTACATCAACAAAATCTTTAAAATACTAATCACTACTATTATATAGTAAACCAAAAAATAAAAATATTATATATTTATATTTTTTTTAATTTTCTTAACCATACTATTAATACAGTAATTGCTGTATGAGTAACTCCAGAAATTAATAATGCTTCTTTAATAGATTTAGGTTGATAAAAATTTAATTTGTTAATTACTTCATTAGATAAACCATGTATGTGATTATAATTAATATCTCTTGGTATTAACATATTACTATATTTTTTTTGTTGATCTATTAGTAATTTTTGTTTACTGATATAACCATGATATTTAATTTGTATTTCAATTTGTTTAACAATTTCTTCATTTAAAAACATAGATTTAAAAAAATCTATTTTTAATAATTTATTATAATTTATTTCTGATCTACGTAAAATATTTTCTACATTTACAGTACTAGATATTGGTTTAGATAATATCTTATTAAAATCTTTTGCTAAAAAACTATCGGGAATTATATTTATATTACGTAATTTTTGACGTGTAATTTCTATATCTTCTATTTTATTACAAAATTTTTTCCAACGTTTATCAGTTATTATACCTAATTGTTTCCCTATTTCTGTTAAACGAATATCAGCATTATCCTCTCTTAAAGATAAACGATATTCAGCTCTAGCTGTTAACATACGATATGGTTCAGTAGTACCAAGAAAACATAAATCGCTTAATAATACACCAATGTATGCTTGATATCTTTCTGGAAACCAACCATTTAGATTCTTAGTGAATCTGGCTGCATTTAATCCAGCAATTAAACCTTGTGCAGCAGCTTCTTCATATCCTGTAGTACCATTAATTTGTCCAGCTATAAATAAACCAGAAACAAACTTACTTTCTAATGTAAGTTTTAAACCTCTAGAATCAAAAAAATCATACTCTACAGCATATCCAGGTCTAATGATATTAGCTTTTTCTAATCCACCAATAGAACGAATTAATTTTATTTGTACACTAATTGGTAAACTAGTAGATATCCCATTAGGATATATTTCTCTACTATTTAATCCTTCTGGTTCCAAAAACACATGATGTTCATCCTTATCTTTAAATCTTACTATTTTATCTTCAATAGATGGACAATATCTTGGACCAATACCGTTAATACTACCATTATACATTGGGCTATAATGTAAATTACTTAAAATAATATTTTTAGTACTTATATTAGTATAAGTACAATAACATGGGATTTGTTTTGGATGTTGTCTAGCATTACCAATATAAGAAAATATAGGTAATGGTCTGTCACTATGCTGTATAATTAAATTATCAAATTTTATACTATTTAATTCAATCCTAGGAGGAGTACCAGTTTTTAATCTACCAGCATAAGGTAATATATCACGTAAATAATATGCTAAGCTATTATCTATTTGTTCACAATAACGACCTGCATTATAATTATAATTTCCGATATGAATTACACCATTTAAAAAAGTACCAAGTGCTAATACTACTGTTTTACCATATATATTTCCTAAATTAGTGCAAACGCCAATAATACTATTATTTTTAATAATTAACTTTCTTACAATTTGCTGTGATATAGTTAAATGATTTTGTTTCTTTAAAATGTTAATTACTGATTTTTTATATAAGATACGATCTACTTGAGCTCTAGTAGATTGAACAGCAGGCCCTTTACTACTATTAAGAATTCTAAATTGAATACCAGATAAGTCTGCAGCTTTAGCCATAATTCCTTCTAAAGCATCTATTTCTTTTACTAAGTGACTTTTACCTACTCCACCTATTGATGGATTACATGATAAAGAACCTATTGTATTTATATTATTAGTTAACAAAATTGTCTTACATGATGATCGTGCAGCAACTGATGCAGCTTCTACACCTGCATTACCACCACCAACTACAATGACATCAAATTTTAAGTATTTCATTTTAATAAAAAGTATTAGTTAGATTAAAATAAAATTTATGTAGTAAATTAGTATCAATATTAATTACTAGATATAATAAAATACTAGTATAATATAATTTTATATTAAATATATAATTAAAATAATATAAACTTTAACTAATTAATAGACTAAAATATAAATGAATAGTAATGAGTCAGTTTTATATATAGTACCAACTCCAATAGGTAATTTATTAGATATAACTAATAGAGCTATTTATATCTTAAATAATGTTAATTATATTATTACTGAAAATATTAAACGCACTTATTTTTTGTTAGATTATTTTTCTATTAAAAAAAGTCACTTATATTTATTAAACCAACATAATGAACATAAACAAGTTAATTATTTACTTAATATATTAAAAAAAAATAAAGTTATGGCGCTTATATGTAATGCAGGAACTCCATTAATTAGTGATCCTGGATATAGATTAGTATATAAATGTAAAAAATTAGGTATAAGAGTTATTCCGTTACCTGGTCCGTGTGCTGCTATTACTGCATTATCAGCATCTGGATTACCACCAAATAGATTTTGTTATGAAGGTTTTTTATCATCAAAACGTAGTAAAAGAATAAAACAACTAAAACTATTATTTTATGAACCACGTACTATTATAATATACGAATCTACTCATAGAGTAATAGCTTTATTAGAAGATATAATAAAAGTTTTTAATGATAATCGTTATATAGTATTAGCAAAGGAATTAACTAAAGTATGGGAAAATATTTATGGAGCTCCAGTAAATGAATTAATTAACTATATTAAAAATAATAGTATTAATATAAAAGGTGAAATAACCTTAATTATTCAAGGATACTTGGGACCAAAAAATATTAATTATATAAAGGCATTAGATGTTTTTATAAAATTAAAAAAACTATTACCAATAAGTACATCATTATCTATAGTTAAATCAATATTTAAAGTAAAAAGAAATATTTTATATAAAAATTTTATTAACCTTAAAGATTAATTATTATACAATAATATTGAGTTAGTTAGACAGTCGCTATTTATTATTTTATATTAAATAGAGGAAAGTCCGGACTCTTAGGGTAAAATGCCAGATAACATCTGGAAGATGAAAATCTTGAATAGTGCAACAGAAAATATACCGCTTTTAGTACTTAAAAGTAAGGGTGAAATGGTGATGGTAAGAGCACACCGTATAATTTGGTAACAATTATAGCAATGCAAACTCCATTTAGAGCAAGGTCAAAATAGGTAAAAGTACTACCCGTACTATACCAAGGTAGACCGCATGAATTATAATGCGAATTATAATCTAGATTAATGACTGTCCAAGACAGAATCCGGCTTATAACTAACTCAATTCATTTTTTTTAAAGTTATTAAAATTATAACAATAAGACTAATAATAAAAATTATTATTGGTATAATAGCTATTAGTAAAGTAATTAAATATTTTAATGATACATTTATTATTAAAATATTTAATAAATAACCAATGAATATTAATGTTGATACCCAAAAAAAAGCACTAAAAAAATTAAATAATTGAAATAATTTACTATGTATATTAGATAATCCTATTATCATTGGTAATATAGTACGAATAAAAATAATAAATCTACCTATTAGTAATGCTAGTGAACCATACTTATTAAGTATTCTATAAGCTTTTTTTTGATATTTTTTTGGTATAAATAAAAATCGATAGTTTACTAACTTCTTATTTTTCAACCATTTACCTTGTAAAAAACTAACCCAACTACCTAACCAAGCTGCTATAGTTAATAATATTAATACTAAAAATAAATTTATTATATTATTATAAGCTAATGTACCAGTTAATAATAATAAACTATCCCCTGGTAAAAAAGTAGTTACTAATATACCGTTTTCTAAAAAAATAATAATAAAAAATATTAAGTAAATAATCCAGTGATATTTATTATAAAATATAATATGTGAATATTTATTTAATGCATAGTAAATAAAATTCTTAATCATACATAATCTAATAACTAATATTACATTAATTATATTAAATATATCATATTTTATTCATAATAATACTTATTATTATACTAATAATTAAAATAGCTAATATTACTGTTAAAGAAAATAAAGCTGATATATAAATATATTTCATTAATAAAATTTTTATACCAATAAAAATTAAAGTTATACTTAGACCATAATTTATATATAAAAAATATTTAGATATATATTCTAAAAAAAAATAAGTAGTTCTCATACCCAACATAGCAAAAATGTTAGATGTAAGTATAATCAATAAATCATTAGTAATAGAAAAAATTACAGGTATACTATCACAAGTAAAAATAATATCACTAATCTCTATTGTAAGAAATGCTACTAATAATGGTGTTACAAAAACAATACCATGTTTTTTTATAAAAAATTTTTTTTCGTATAATTTATTAGTTATACGTAAATTTTTATGTAACCAATTCATTATGTTATAATTAGCAATAACCTTTTTATTTTTAGGTATTAACATTCTCATTCCAGTAAATAAAATAAATAATCCAAATATGTATAATATAAATTGATAGTAATTGAATATCCATTGATTTACTATTATAATAAATACACGTATTATAACTGCACTAATTGTTCCTATACCTAATAAATAACGTTGTAAAAAATTAGGAATGTTAAAATTTTTAAAAATAGTGAACCAAAAAAATAAATTATCAATAGATAATAACTTTTCTAATAAATAACTTACTAAAAACATTATTGCTTTTTTATTAGCTATAATTAACCCATGTGTATAAAAAAAATATATCCACAATATTATATTAAATAATAAAGCAGACATTATCCAAAATAATAACCAAAATAAAAGTTTGGATAATGATAATGGATTTTTTTGACTATTATTATTTAAAATTAGAAATATTTTACACATTAATATTTCAATATTCTGTGTTTAAAAAGAAAATTAATAATTTATAAAACTTTCACTGTATAACAATAACTTGATTTATTAAATAAATAAAAAAAATTAGTAAATACTAATAATATTAGTAGCCCCTGCTGGATTTGAACCAGCGACCTAACGATTATGAGTCGTTTGCTCTAACCAATCTAAGCTAAGGGGCCAATTTAAAATATTTAAACACAGTACTAAAAATAATCAAATATATTCGATATGATTTTTATTAATCATCAAGAAAACTTTTTAATATTTCTGATCTACTAGGATGTCTTAATTTACGTAATGCCTTAGCTTCAATTTGCCTAATTCTTTCTCTTGTTACATCAAATTGTTTACCAACTTCTTCTAAAGTATGATCAGTATTCATGTCAATACCAAATCTCATTCTTAATACTTTAGCTTCTCTATCTGTTAAACTTGACAATACATGATTTGTAGCTATACGTAAACTTTCAGTAGTAGCTGAATCAATAGGTAACTCTAAAGATGTATCTTCAATAAAATCACCCAAATGAGAGTCTTCTTCATCACCTATAGGTGTTTCCATAGAAATTGGTTCTTTCGCAATTTTTAATACTTTACGAATCTTGTCTTCTGACATAAGCATACGTTTAGATAATTCTTCTGGAGTTGGTTCTCTACCTATTTCTTGTAACATTTGTCTAGATATACGATTTAATTTATTAATTGTTTCTATCATATGAACTGGAATACGTATAGTTCTAGCTTGATCAGCAATAGATCTAGTTATGGCTTGTCTAATCCACCAAGTAGCGTAAGTAGAAAATTTGTAACCTCTACGATATTCAAATTTATCAACTGCTTTCATTAATCCAATATTACCTTCTTGTATCAAATCCAAAAATTGTAATCCTCTATTAGTATATTTTTTAGCAATTGATATAACTAATCTTAAATTAGCTTCTATCATTTCTTGCTTAGCTCTTTTTGCTTTTGCTTCTCCTATTAATATTCTTCTATTAATATCTTTTATTTGTTTAATAGTCAAGCCAGTCTCTTTTTCAATATTATTTAACTTATCTATACTATAATATACCTTCTGATTAATTTTATGTAAATTTTCTACCCACGGTTGATTCATAGATAAAATATTATTAAACCAATTATAATTAAATTCAACATTAGAAAATAAGTTGTTTAGAAAATTTCTTGGTACTTTACCTACTTCAATAAATAATTTAATAATAAGTTGTTCTTGTATATTAATTTTATCAATGATAGATCTTACATTATTTACTAAATAATCAAATTGTTTTGGTACTAATCTAAATTGTTTAAATATATCAGATAAGTTAATTATTTCTTTAATAGAATTAACATGATCACGACCAAAATGTTTAATAACATCTTTAGTAATTTCATACTGATTTTTTAGTATTATAAATTTTTTATGAGCTATTACTGGATCTATAATACTATCATCTACACTATCTTGAATATCATTATATTCGTCATCAATATTATCCTTCGACAGATTAATATTATTAACTAATTTTGTTGATATATGTTTTTCAACATAATTAAAATCTATAAAACCAGTAATTAGATCAGATAAACGAACTTCACCTGCTTTAACTTTATCATATTGTTCCAGTAAATATGTAATTGCTTCTGGATATTCTGCTACTGTAGATTGTACTTGATGAATACCATCTTCAATTCTTTTAGCAATATCAATTTCACCTTCTCTAGTTAATAACCCTACAGTACCCATTTCTCTCATATACATACGCATTGGATCATTAGTTTGACCAATTATATCTGATTCATGATTATTAATTTGATTATTATCTATATTACAAGAATCTATTTGAGTTAATAAATTATCATTTGCTGATGATTCTTCTATTATCTGAATACCCATATCGTTCATCATCTGTATGATATCTGTAATTAATTCAGAATTGACTATATTATCGGATAAATAATCATTTATGTCTGAAAAGGTTAAATATCCTTGCTCTTTACCACGCATAATTAATTGTTTGAATTGTGAATGTTCCATAAAATTAAATCCAACAATATTTAAGCATAAGTTTAATTAGTTAAATATTAATAAGTTATGTTTATGATACAAATAATTTTTATTAAAATAAAGATAATTATTAATAGTTAATATTATTTATACTGTGCTAACTTTAAGTTTAGTGACCATAATTCTAATCTTTCTTTATAATTTAATTTATTTAACCTATCACGATTAATCAGATTATTATATTTTTGTTCTATTATAAAGTAATATAATTTATTCAGTATCTCTACAAAAGTATCTTTAATTAAATCATGTCTAATCATATTATTCCATACAGATAATTTCTCTAATTTTTTAAAAACATTACTATCCCTATAATATTCTAATAATTGATTAGTAGATAAATTAGATCTACTATTACATATATTAACTAATCTAGTAAATAAAATTATATCAGAAGATTTAATATTATTTAATTCATCTAAATTTTTAACAAGAGTAGATAATTCTGGTTTTTGTATTAATAAGCTAATTAATATATTAGCATAATTATACTTTATTGTATTTTGTTTTAGTGATTTATTATTTTTGTATTTTTCGTAATTAAATAATAATTTTTTTAGATAATTATAATCCATAATACCAATCTTTTTACCTAATTCGTATATTAAAGAAATACGTATTATTTTACTAGGTATTTTATTTAATAAAAGTAAAGCTGAATAAATTAATCTAATACGTGAATTCATATTATTTAAATCTAATTTAAATGACAAAATACGAAATAATACTTCTAATAATGAATATGCTTGTTTAATTAATAATTTAAATTTATCAGTACCTATTTTTCTAATTAATGTATCTGGATCAGTATCTTTAGGTAAAAAAATAAAACTAATTTGTCTATCATTTGTTAGATAGGGAAGACTATTTTTTAATGCCTTCCACATAGCATAATATCCAACTTTATCTCCATCGTAACAATATATTATGTGATTAGCATGATTATAAAGTACCTTAATTTGATTACTACTTATTGATGTTCCTAACACAGATACTACATTTTTAATATTAAATTGTCTTAAAGTAATAACATCCATAAATCCTTCAACAATAATTAATTTATCTAATTTAGGTATACTTTTTTTTGCTTCATATAAACCATATATAATATTTTTTTTATGAAAAATAATATTATCATTAGAATTAATATATTTTGGGCTAATATCATTATTAATAATTCTTCCTCCAAAAGCAATTATTTGACCGTTAATATTTTTAATTGGAAAAATAATTCTGTTATAAAATCTATTGTATAATTGTCCATATTTATTAATACTTAAAATACCCAGTTTAATTAGTATAGATCTATCTTTTGCATTGAAATTAAAATTTTTATTAATTTCATACCAACTAAATGGAGAAAATCCTATCTTGAAATAAGAAATAATATAATCACTTAATCCTCTAGATTTTAAAAAATTTACTGCATTTTGTGATACTTTATTAAGTACTATTTCATGATAGTAGTTATTAACTTTATTTATTATTTCATATAATTTAATTCTTTTTTCTATTTTACATAATTCATTTTTATTATAATTTTTATACGGTATTTCTAAATTAAGAAAATTAGATAGCTCTTCAATAGAACTAATAAAATCTAATTTATCGTAATTTATTAAAAAATCTATAACATTACCTTTAGCTTGACAACCAAAACAATAATAAAATTGTTTTTCTTCACTAACTAAAAATGACGGATTATTTTCAATATGAAATGGACAAATGGCAAAAAAATTTTTACCTTTTCTTATTAAATTTATTCTTATACTTATTATATCTATTATATTAGTTCGCAATAATAGTTCATCTATAAATACACTCGGTATATATTTACTCATTTAAGATAAACAATAGTACAAATATGTTTATAATATAAATTAAAAATTTATTATGTATTAATATTTATTAGTTTTACTAAATTTGGGATTTTCTCTCAATAACTTTTTTATATGTCTTTTTATTGCTGCAGCTTTTGCTCTTTTACGTTCAGACGTTGGTTTTTCATAAAATTCACGTCTACGTATTTCTGCTAAAATACCAGCTTTCTCACAAGATCTTTTAAAACGTCTTAATGCAATATCAAATGGCTCATTATCACGAACTTTAATTACAGGCATAATATTTCCTTAATATTAAATATTTTTGTATAAGTAATTTTAATAATACTAGAAATAATAAGTATATTAATATAAAATAATTAAAATTAACAATAATTAAATTACAAATTATTTTTTATATTTATTTATATTAATATATGCGTATTTTAGGAATTGAAACATCCTGTGATGAAACTGGTGTAGCTATTTATGACAGCAAATTAGGTATATTAATAAATAATATATGTAGTCAAGTTAATATTCATAGTAAATATGGTGGAGTAGTTCCGGAATTGGCAGCGCGTAATCATAATAAAAATATTTTACCTTTAATACAAGATGCTTTATTAAAAACTAATTCTTCTAAAAATAACATTCATGGAATAGCGTATACTGCTGGGCCTGGATTAACTGGTTCACTTTTAGTAGGGGCATCAATAGCTAAATCATTAGCTTATGCTTGGAATATTCCTACTATTGCAATAAATCATATGGAAGGACATTTACTATCTCCAATGTTAAATAATAATGAATTATCTTTTCCATTTTTAGCATTATTAGTTTCTGGTAAACATACTCAATTAATTAGAGCTAATGATATTGGTAGCTATGATTTATTAGGTAAATCATTAGATGATGCTGTTGGTGAAGTATTTGATAAAGTTGCAGTAGCTTTAGGATTAAAATATCCAGGTGGATTACCATTATCAATGTTAGCTATGCATGGTTTTTCAAATAAATATATTTTTCCTAAGCCATTAATTGATAAACCTAATTTAATGTTTAGTTTTTCTGGTTTAAAAACATCAGTAATTAATACAATTTGTAACTTATCTAATATTAATTATCAAGATAAAGCTAATATAGCCAGATCTTTTGAAGATACAGTAATAGAAATATTGGTGAATAAATGTGCTAAAGCAATACATATAAGTAAAATAAAAAAATTAGTAATAGCTGGTGGTGTAAGCGCAAATAATAAATTAAGATTTTATTTACATAATATGATAAATAAAAGACGTGGAACATTATTTTATCCTAATAAAGAATTATGTACAGATAATGGTGCAATGATAGCTTATGCTGGATTATTACGTTTAAAAGATAATAAGTATAATAATTTAAAAACATCAATAAAATCTAACTGGCAAATAGAATCTATTAATAATAGTTAATATGAATATAATACATATAGAAAAGTTATTAATAATAACTAAAATTGGTATATATAATTGGGAAAAAGTAAATTTACAAAAACTAATTATTGATTTAAAAATTAGTTATAATGGATCTTTAGTACAATATAATGAATATAGTAAATATTTTATTGATTATAAAATTATCAGTGATGAAATAATATTAATAACAAATAATAGACACTTTAGTTTATTAGAACAATTAGCGGAATACATTATACAACATTTAATAAAAAAATTTAATGTATTTTGGATAAAAATTAAAATTAGTAAACCTAATGCTATACCTAATGCATCTAATGTTAGCGTAACATTAAAGAGATATAGTAAAAATAATTAACTTTTACCTATATATGAAAATAAATTATTTATTTTTTATAATAGATTATAAAGAATATATTAAGATAATTATTTTAGGTATTATTGAAGGTATAACTGAATTTTTACCAGTATCTTCAACTAGTCATATGATATTAATTAGTAGTTTGCTAAATTTTAATAATAATAAAATTAAGATATTTGATATTGTAATACAATTTGGATCTACTATTAGTATAATAGTTTTTTTTAAAACTACAATATTAAGAATAATTAAGCAAATTATTAATAAATCTATTAATCAAGATAATAGTTTTTTTATTAGTCACATTATAATATGTTTAATTCCAATTGGGGTCATAGGTCTATTTTTTCATAAAGAATTAGAACAATTAAATAATATCAATAGTATTATTATATCATTAATATGTGGTAGTATTATTTTAGCTATTAGTGAATTTATAAAAATTAATAAATTAACAGAACGTATTAGTTATTTACAAGCTTTCATTATTGGTTGTGTTCAATGTTTATCGTTATATCCTGGATTTTCAAGATTAGGAACAACTATTTTTAGTGGGACACTACTAGGAATCAATCGTTGTTTAACTATAGAATTTTCTCTTATAATGTCTATACCATTGATATGTAGTGCATCAATATTATCCATCATAGATAATATTAAATTAATAAAACTATCAGATATTCCAATATTAGTAATTGGTATATTAACTACATTTATAACTTTAACAATAGTTGGTAAGAAGTGTTTATTACTTATTAAGTATAGATCATTAAAAATTATTATATTATATAGAATTATAATAACAATAATATTTTATTTTTTTTTAAATAGTTAACTAACGAGTTTTTAAATTTAATTTCCATTTATTTAATAACAATAAACGCCTTTTTGTTAATTCATGGCTAATATCTTTTCCTACAAATCCATCTTTCATTACTATATTAGCTTTTAAATTCTTAACTATGTTATAAGCATCAAATAATAAATCACATATATACCACATATGATTTTTAAATTTTTTACAAACACTAAAATTAGCTTTACTAATTAAAATAATTTGATTAATTCTATTTGTAGATTCTTTAATACCTATACGGTTAAACATATTTAATATGCTATTAACATCTAAATGATGAATTTTTACTAATGTATTATAATAATCATTAACAATTTTGAGTAAATTAAATAGTTTATTAGGTAATTTTAATCTTTTATACATAATATATATTACATCTGTTTCTTTTTTTTTGTTAAATATGTTGTTTAATAATGGTAGATTGAAACATAAGGTAATAAAACGTATATTAATATTATTTGATATTTTAACACTATTAGCTAAAGCTGATAATGCATAATTTCCGGCATTTATAGTATTTTTACATTTCAAAAATATTTTTTTACCAAACAAATTATATATTTCTGGAAAAATAATATTTAATGCTTTACATTCTTTTAAAACAATAAAAAATATATGTGGATTATTAGTTGATAAAGCTAATACAGTTTCTTTCCAAACCCGTTCTGGTGATAACATAAATAACTCTTTTTTCATCTGTTTCATAATATTTAATGTTTCTGGAGCAATAGTAAAATTTAGATGAGCAAATCTAGCAGCAAAACGAGCTACTCTTAATACTCTAAGCGGATCATCTTTAAATGATTCTGATACATGTCTAAGTACACGTGACTCAATATCTTTTTTTCCATTATATGGATCAATAATATTACCATCTTTATCTATTGCCATAGCATTAATTGTTAAATCACGTCTAAATAAATCTTCTTCAACAGTAATTGATGGAGAGGTATAACAATTAAAACCTTTATGTCCAAAACTAGTTTTTTTTTCTTTACGTGCTAATGCGTATTCTTCTTTACTATTTGGATGTATAAAAACTGGAAATTCTTTACCTACTTGATAATAACCTTTAGATAACAAATATTTAGGTGTTACTCCAACAATTAACCAATCTTTTTCTTTTACTGGTATGTCTAATAACATATCTCTTACTGCGCCACCAACTAAATATTTTTTTAGTTTTGTAATCATAAATTTTAAATTATAATGTGTTATATAATTAATGATAGTGATTTATAATTTTTAATAAACTAAATATTATAATAAATAAATTATATAAATATAATATTAAATATAGGAATTTTTATGTTAAAAAAAATTATATCAAACTTTAGTAATATTAATATATTAGTTGTCGGCGATATTATTTTAGATAGGTATTATTATGGAATAAATATTGGTAATGCATCAGAATCACCAACTCCAATAATTAAAATAAATAATATTATAGAAAAACCTGGCGGTGCCGCAAACGTTGCCATAAATATAGCTAACTTAAAAGGTAATGTAAATATTATTAGTTTATCTGGTCGTGATGATGCTGCAAGATACATTAGAAATAAATTAATTAGTAATAATATTAAATATGAATTAATTAACATAAATAATTATAGTACTACTATAAAATCTAGGATTATATCAAATTACAACCAGATAATGAGATTAGATTTTGAAAATGAAAATAGTTATTTTCAATCACCATTAATAATAGAAAAAATTAAATTAATTTTACCTAATGTAAATATGTTAGTATTATCTGATTATAATAAAGGAACATTATCATCAGTTCAAGAAATAATAAAATTAGCACGTAATCTTAGTATTCCCATAATAGTTGATCCAAAAGGTAATAATTATGATAAATATAATGGTGCTAACATATTAACACCAAATATTTATGAATTTCAAAAAGTTATTGGTACTACTTGCTATAATAATAATGATATTGTATCTTATGGATTGAGTATTATTGAAAAATATAATTTATCAGCTTTACTAATAACGCGTGATAAACATGGAATTAGTTTAATACAACCAAATAATGATCCATTACATATCGCAGCAACACAAAATAATAATATATATAGTGTGGTTGGAGCTGGAGATGTAATTGTTAGTATTTTAGCTCTTTTATTATCTAGTAATATTGATATTAAAGATTCATGTATATTATCTAATAAAGCTGCTGGATTATTAGTTAGTAAAAATAATTATTTTAATATAGAACTAAAGGATTTTATTAGTTTAATTTAAAATTAAAAATTAACATAAATTTTATATTTTATTATAACATTAAAATAGTTTTATAATTAACTATTAAAGTTATTTAATAATTATTTATAATTATGTTTAGTTATTATTAATAATATTTTATGAATCATATACTTGATAGGTATTTTGGTAATTCTTTACAACGTATAATAAATGCTATTAATTCATTTAAAAATGGTAATGGTGTATTAATTATTGATGATGAAGATCGTGAAAATGAAGGCGATATTGTATTTTCTGCAGAAAATATAACTATAGAACAAATGGCTTTTACTATACGTTATGGTAGTGGAATAGTATGTTTATGTTTAACAGAAGAAAGAAGAAAACAATTAGATTTAAATATGATGGTAAAAAATAATAATAGTCGTTATCAAACTGCATTTACAGTTACAATAGAAGCAGCTTATGGGGTAACTACTGGTGTTTCTGCAGCAGATAGAGTTACTACAATTAAGACTGCAATAAAAGATAATGCTAAGCCATCTGATTTAAATAGACCCGGACATGTATTTCCTTTATTAGCAAAAACTGGTGGTGTATTATCTAGGCGAGGACATACTGAAGCTACTATAGACTTAACTATTTTAGCAGGATTAAAACCATTTGGTGTATTATGTGAAGTTATTAATGAAGATGGTACTATGGCTCGTACTCTAGATATTATAAATTTTGCTAATAAATTTAATATACCAGTAATAACAATTGCAGATTTAGTTAATTATCGTAAAAATAATATATAATTAATTTTATGATTGCTTTATTAAGAATTATAGTAATTTTATTTTATTTTGTTTTTGTATGTATTTATGGAATTTTTTATTGCTTAATTTATTTTAAAAATAAAAATAATGTTATGTTAATTAGTAAATTACTTAGTAAAGTATCAATTATGTTAGGTATAAAAATAAGAATATATCAATATAATAGATTAATTAATAACAATAAATGTGTATATATTGCTAATCATCAAAATATTTATGATTTATTTATTATTTCATGTATTATACAAAATAATACTGTAACTATTGGTAAAAAAGAAATAATTTTTATTCCATTATTTGGAATACTATATTGGTTAAGTGGTAATATTTCTATTCATAGAAATACTAGTTATCATAGTTTCAATAATCTAAATAATGTTATAAACAATATTAAAAAACGTAATATTTCAGTACTAGTTTTTCCTGAAGGAACACGTAGTAACAGTAAAAAGATGTTACCATTTAAAACCGGTGCTTTTTATATTGCAGTAAATAATGATATGCCAATTGTACCAATATGTGTGTCCAATACTAATAATATTAAACTAAATCGTTGGAATAATGGTATTATTACTATTTACATTTTACCCAAATTAATAATTAATAATTATAAAAATCATGGTCTAAGAGAAATAACTAAACATTGTTTTAAACAAATGAAAAATAAATTGGATATTATAAATAATTATTAATTTAATTACATTTGTATTATTATATTAGTTATTGGTACACAAACACACGGTAAAATCTCATTCTTTTGAATAAATATTGTTGGTATTTTAAAATATTTTATTTTTCCTGTTAATAATCTTAATTTACATAAACCACATTGACCTAATCTACATTGATACTGAGTAATAACATTATTTATTTCTAATGTATACAATAATGAAAAATGTTCTTTATAAAAGAACAATAACGATTTACTATTATACAAGTATATAGTATAAATCATTTCGTATTATAATTTTTATAGTTTAAAATTACTTAATTCTTTATAATTAATTTCAGAATCGATTTGTCCTACTAAATAAGAGCTAACCTCTACTTCTTGAGGAGCCATTTGTACATTATCAGATATTAACCAATTATTAATCCATGGGATTGGATTATAATTAATATTAAACATTGGCTTAAAACCAATAGCTTTCATTCTAATATTAGTAATATATTCAATATATTGATATAATATTTCTTTACTTAACCCAATTATGTTACCTTTACAAAATAAGTAATCTACCCAATCTTTTTCTTGTTGAGCTACTAGTAAAAATAAATCATTACCCTTTTGTTTACAATTATAAGCAATATTAGACATTTCTTGATCGTCTTCTCCAGAATGGATTAAATTTAATATATACTGAGTTCCAGTAACATGTAATGCTTCATCTCTAGCAATAAGTCTAATTATTTTTGCATTACCTTCCATTATTTTTCTTTCACCAAATGCAAATGCACAAGCAAAACTAACATAGAATCTAATTGATTCTAAAGCACAAATACTAACTAAACATAAATATAATTTTTCTTTTAATATTTTTAAGTTAATTATTATTCTATTACCATTAATAGAATGTATACCAATACCTAATAAATTATAATAATTAATAAAATTAATTAATTCATCATAATAAAATACAATGTTTTTAGATCTTTTTAAGATTTCTTCATTAGAAATAATACTATTAAAAACTAATGATGGATCATGAATAATATTTCTAATAATATGTGTATATGATCTAGAATGAATAGTTTCATAAAATGACCATGTTTCTACCCATGTTTCTAATTCTGGAATGGATATAATTGGTAATAAAGAAATAGTAGGACTACGACTTTGTATAGAATCTAATAATATTTGATATTTTAAATTACTTAAAAAAATATGTTTTTCTGTTTCTGATAATGTTAAATAATCTATTCTATCGCGAGAAATATCAATTTCTTCAGGTCTCCAAAAAAAAGATAATTGTTTTTCAATTAATTTTTCAAAAAAAATATATTTTTGTTGATCAAATCTAGAAATATTAACTGGCTGACCAAAGAACATTGGTTCTAGTAGTTGATTATTTTTTAATTGAGAAAATGTTGTATATAACATAATAAATTACCTAATTCATATTCATAATATTAGTTTTTTAAATTTCACAAGCACCACTATCACAATTACTATTATTTATTAATGTTTGATTTAAAATATTTATATTATTATCGCGTGTGTTTTGATAGTATAAAGTTTTTATTCCTAATTTATAAGAAATTAATAAATCTTTTATTAATTGTTGCATAGGTATTTTCCCAGAAGAGAATTTACTAGGATCATAATTAGTATTAGTAGAAATCGATTGATCAATAAATTTTTGCATAATACTAACTAATTTTAAATAACCATAATTATTAGGTAAGTTCCATAGTAATTCATATGAATTACGTAATTTTATTGCTTCTGGTATAATTTGTCTTAATATACCATCTTTTGATACTTTAATTACAACAAAATCTCTTGGTGGTTCTATTCCATTAGTAGCATTTGAAATCTGTGAAGAAGTTTCTGACGGCATAATAGCAGATAAAGAAGAATTTCTTAAACCATATTTTTTTATATTTTTACGTAACTCTTCCCAATTATAATGTAACGGTTCATTAATTATGTTATCAACATCTTTTTTATAAGTATCTATAGGTAAAATACCATTATAGTAATTAGTTTCCTTAAACCAAGAACACATACCTTTTTCTTTTGCTAAATCACAAGATGCTTTTAGTAAAAAATATTGTATAGCTTCAAATGTACGATGCGTTAATCTATTAGCACTACCATCAGAATAACGAACACCATTTTTTGCTAAATAGTATGCAAAATTAATTACTCCAATACCTAATGATCTTCTATTTAAAGTACTAATTTTTGCAGCAGGAATTAAATAATGTTGATAATCAATTAATTCATCTAACGCACGAACAATTAATACTGATAACTCATTAAAGTCATTTAAATCTTTTATTTCCCCTAAATTAAATGCCGATAGCATACATAATGCTACTTCACCATTGATATCATATATATCATCTAATGGTTTAGTTGGCAAAACTATCTCTAAACATAAATTAGATTGTTTAATAGGAGCAATTTTTGGGTTAAATGAACTATGAGTATTACAATGGTCAACATTTTGTATATATATTCTACCTGTTGATGTTCTTTCTTTCATCATTAAAGAAAATAACTCCCTAGCTTTAATATAACCATGACGAATTTTTTTATTTTTTTCATATTTTTCATATAAATATTTAAACTTTTCCTGATCAGAAAAAAATGCATTATATAAATCTGGTACATCAGAAGGGCTAAATAAAGTGATATGTTTGTCATCAATTAATCTTTGATACATTAATTTATTTAATTGTACACCGTAATCTATATGTCTTACTCTATTAGTTTCAATACCTCTATTATTTTTTAAAACTAATAAATTTTCTATTTCTAGATGCCAGATAGGGTAAAAAATAGTAGCAGCACCACCTCTAACTCCTCCTTGTGAACAAGATTTAACTGCTGTCTGAAAATGTTTATAAAATGGTATACAACCAGTATGAAATGCTTCACCGTCTCTAATAGGACTACCTAATGCTCTTATTCGTCCGGCATTTATACCTATTCCTGCTCTTTGTGATATATACTTTACAATAATACTAGATGTTGCATTAATTGAATTAATACTGTCATTACATTCAATTAATACACATGAACTAAATTGTTTTGTTGGTGTACGCACACCAGACATAATTGGTGTAGGTAAAGAAATTTTAAATGTAGATATTGCATCATAAAATTTTTTTATATAGTCTAGACGATTTTTTTTATTGTAATTAGAAAATAAACAAGCAGCTACAAGAATATATAAAAATTGTGCACTTTCATATATTTTACCGGTAACTCGATTTTGTACTAAATATTTACTTTCTAATTGTTTTATTGCTACATAAGAAAAATTCATATCACGATAATGATCTATAAAATTATTCATATGTTCAAATTCGTTTACACTATAATAGTCAATAATCTTTTTATCATATTTACCAATATTAATTAAATTTATTACATGATCATATAATTTAGGCGGATTAAATTTACCATACGCTTTTTTTCGTAAATTAAATACTACTAATCTTGCTGCTAAATATTGATAATCAGGATATTTATAAGATATTAAGTCAGCGGTTACTTTTGTTAAGATTTTATGAATATCAGTAGTTTTAATACCATTATATAATTGTATATAGGAATAATATTCTATTTTTTTTATAGAGATATTATTTAATCCAACAGATGCTCTATTAATAACTCGCTTAATTTTACTAAAATTAATACGTTCTTTATTACCATTTCGCTTAATTACTAACATAATATAATTAATTTATACAATTATTTAATTATTTAATATTTTATTAATTATTATTAATTTAAATAGATAGAAAATTAATATTGACGTATTGTGTAAATTATGTAGTTAACATTAATATTTTTTGATAAATAGAAATTATTAGTTAATGAATTATATTTTATCCATATAATTCTTTTTGTATATAATATTATTTTATTTATCCAACTAAGTAATTCAGATAATTTAATTAGCCTATTAAAATTATGTGTATCTTTAAGTACAAAATATAATATATTTTCTGCTATTAAAACTAACAGTAACCAAGATTTAAAATTATAATTTACTATAGAGAAAAATATTTTTCCTCTAGGTTTAATTAATTTAACATACTTATTAATTAATTTAATTAGTTGATTTACATGTTTTAATAATTCCATACAATTAATAATATCATACATATTTTTATGATTATTAACATGTTCTTTAATAGTTTGTTGAGCGTAATTTATTCTTAATTTATTAATATCCATACAAGCCTTAGTTAATTAATTTATTATTAATATCTATACTAATAATATTTGAATCCTCTAACATCATACTTTTTGATAAAATGTCATTACTATCATATTTAACATCTAGTATATTTTATTATTTAAATTATTTACATTTATTATAATATAACATAAACGTATAAAATTGATTTTGTGTAATAATTTCAAATTATTATTAATATTCTACTAACTATTAATATTATAATTAAGTATATTCATATTATTATAATGAATAAATATATGTAACTGTTATATTAATATTTTAAATGTAATTTTTACAGAATTAATATAACATATTATATATAATTTTTAATATAATATTTATATTAAAATAAATATTAATAATTAATACTAAAATTTAGGAATTATATTTATGTTAGATTTTAATAATAAACTTACAAAAATTAGTATTGAAGAAGAGTTAAAAAATTCTTATTTAAATTATGCTATGTCAGTTATTATTAGTAGAGCTTTACCGGATGCTAGAGATGGATTAAAACCAGTACATCGTAGAATATTATTTGCTATGTATAAATTAAATAACGTATACAATAAATCATATAAAAAGTCTGCTCGTATTGTTGGCGATGTAATTGGTAAATATCATCCACATGGAGATATAGCTGTATACGATACTATCGTGCGTATGGCGCAATCATTTTCTCTACGTTATTTATTAATAGATGGACAAGGTAATTTTGGATCAATAGATGGAGATTCAGCCGCAGCTATGAGATATACCGAAGTGCGCATGACTAAACTTGCTAATGAATTATTAATTGATATAGAAAAAGATACTGTTGATTTTATATATAATTATGATAATACAGAAAAAATACCTAAAGTTATGCCAACTAAGATTCCTAATTTATTAATTAATGGATCTTCAGGTATAGCTGTTGGTATGGCAACTAATATCCCACCTCATAATATATCTGAAGTAATTAATGGGTGTCTAGCTTATATTAACAATGAAAATATTTCTAATGAGGATTTAATAAAATATATTCCTGGTCCAGATTTTCCTACAGCTGCTATTATTAATGGTAAACAAGGAATTATTGATGCGTATTGTACTGGTAAGGGAACTATATATATTAAAGCAAAAGCTAATATAGAACTAGATAGTAAAACTGGTAAGGAAAATATAATTATATGTGAAATACCTTATCAAGTTAATAAAACTCGTTTAATTGAGAAAATTACTGAATTAGTTAAAGAAAAAAAAATAGATGGTATTAGTAATTTACGTGATGAATCAGATAAAGATGGTATGCGTATAGTAATTGAAATAAAAAAAGATAATAATAGTCAAATAGTACTAAATAATTTATATTCTTTAACACAATTACAAATATCATTTGGTATTAATATGGTTGCTTTACATCAAGGCAAACCAAAAATAATGTCTTTAAAAGATATGATATCTATCTTTATAGATCATAGACGAGAAATAGTTACTCGCCGAACAAATTTTGAATTACAACAAGCTTATAATACAATTAGTTTTTTAGAAGCAATGATTATAATAGTATTTAATATTGACTTAATTATTAATATTATTAAAACATCTAATAATAGTACTGATGCAATTAAATTTTTAATTAGTAAATCATGGAAATGTGATTTTTTTATCAAATATAAGAATAATAATAAATATATATTAAGTAAAAAACAAGCTCAGTATATATTAGATTTACGTTTAAGTAAATTAACTAAATTAGAAAAAATAAAATTAATAAATGATTACGATAAAACTTTATATCTAATAAAGAAATTAGATAGTATAAAGAAAGATCCAAAAAAGCTAACAGTAGTTATTATTAATGAATTAAATGAAATAAAAAAACAGTACGATGATAAAAGAAAAACTATAATTATAAATAATATAGTAAGTATGAAAACTGAAGATTTTATAAATCAAGAAAATGTTTTAGTTACTTTATCTTATTATGGTTATGTAAAATATCAGCCATTAACTGATTATTCCACAAATAAAAGAGGTAGTAAGGGAAAATTAGCTACTCTTATAAAAGAAAAAGATTTTGTTAATTGTTTATTAGTTACTAATACCCATGATACAATACTATTATTTTCTAGTACAGGTAGAGTTTATTATATGAAAGTTTATCAGTTACCAGAATTTAGTAATGATTCTAGGGGTAAACCAATAGTAAATTTATTACCATTAGAATTAGATGAGCGAATAACTGCTATTTTACCATTAAGGGAATATAACTATGAATATTATGTATTAATGGCAACTGCTAATGGAATAGTTAAAAAAACTATGTTAAAAGAATTTAGTAATTTACGTAGTACAGGTATTATAGCAATAAATTTAAATCATGGTGATGAATTAATAGGAGTAAATTTAACTAATGGTAGTAATGATGTAATGTTATTTTCGTCTTATGGTAAAGTAGTTAGATTTCCGGAAACACAAGTTAGAAATATTGGTAGATCTACTATAGGTGTTAAAGGTATTAATTTGTCAAAAAATGATAAAGTAGTTTCATTAATAATACCTAATGGTAATGGTTCAATATTAACAGTTACTCAAAATGGATATGGTAAACGTACAAATCAAATTGAATATCCTATTAAATCTAGAGCTACTAAAGGGGTTATATCAATTAAGGTAAATCAAAGAAATGGTAATGTTATAGGTGCAGTACAAGTTAACGATGAAGATCAAATTATTATGATTACAAATAATGGTAAGTTATCACGTACTCGTGTTTCTGAAGTAAACATAATTAGCCGTAATACTCAAGGCGTTGTGCTAACAAGAGTTAAACAAAATGAAACATTAGTTAAATTACAACGTATAGAAAATATAATACTAAAAAGTTAGTAATTTTCATTATTTATTTTCTGAAAATCTATATGCATTACTAATCTTTTAAATGGATGTAATTGTAAACTTTTTATTTTCACTTTATATTTTTTATTATTAAAATTTAAACACAATAATGTATCACTATTGTAACCTTTAATATCTAAAAAATTTAAAAAACTGTTATGATCTAATTGAATTAAAATTAATTTAAAATTATCATCACGTATTATAGCAGGAATTTTATTTAATCTTCTTAATTTTTTGTTATTAATCCTACCGGTAGCTAATCTAGTTTTAACATTTATTTCGAACATATTAGTTAAATTAATAGACGTGAAACATCAAATTATATTACAACTATTCTAAATAATTAGTTATTTAATCTATTATTTGCTTCATCCCAATTAATAATATACCAAAATGATTTAATATAATCAATACGACGATTTTGATATTTTAAATAATAAGAATGTTCCCATAAATCAATACCAAATATTGGATAACCATATATTTCAACTATAGACTTACCCATAATAGGATTATCTTGATTACTAGTAGAACTAATTTTTAATTCATTATTATCTGTTTTTATTAACCATGTCCATCCTGATCCAAAACAAGATAATGCAGAACACTCAAATTGTTCCTTAAAATTATTAACACTTCCAAAGTTATACTCTATCATGTCTTTTATTTTACCATCAATTATTGTTCCTTGTTTTAAACCATACCAAAATAATAAATGATTATAATGCCCACCAAGATTATTTTTTAAGCTTATTCTTTTATCTAAAGGTATAAGATTAATATTTTTTAATAGTTCTTCCAGGGAAAAATTATTAAATTCTGGTAAGTTAGCTAAAATTTTATTAGCATTATCGACATAATTTTTATGATGTTTGTTATAATGAATACTTACAGTATTTTGATCTATAAATGGTTCCATAGCATCATAATCGTAAGGTAATAATGGTAATTCAACATTCATATTAACCTCTATAATCTAATTATAGTAAAATAAAAAATAACATAAATAATTATTTATTATAACATAAATAGATAACTAAATCTATTATTAGTAATTAATTTATTTTTATATTAGTATAATTTTTACTAATAATTTCTTTTAAATTCATAGTATTTATATTATTATAATAATTTACCTTTGTTGTTTCTATTATTATATCCTTCCATATAGAAGATAAAATTTTATAATTAATATAAGGGGCCTTTAATTTTAATATATTTTCTTTTTTATACCTTAGTTTATTAAGACGAATTAATTTATTTAATTGTATATATTTATTATTAATTATACTAATATTAGATCTTAATTTACTAACATAATTAACACTCAATATCAAATCATATTCTTTAATTAAAATACTAGTAAATTTTGGTAATTCTTTTAAAATTATATTTAATATATTAACTAATTCTTTCATATAGTAATAAATTATTAGGTAATTAAATATGATAATTATTAATTACTTCTACAATTCCATTTATTATAAATTGTACCCCCATACAAACTAATAAAAAACCAACTAAACGAGAAATAGCTTCTATACCATTACTACCAATTATATGCATAATAGCGCTAGAACTTCTTAATACTATCCATACTATAAAACTAATAGTAATAAATAATAATGCTGGAGCTACTGTATTAATCCATGGTGAAAAGTAAACATTGTTATGAACTGTTGATACCCAACTAATAATCATAGCAATAGTACCTGGTCCTGCTGTACTTGGCATAGCTAATGGAACAAAAGCAATATTGCTAACTTTAATATTACTTACTTTATTATCACTTAAAGATAAATTGTATTCATCATTTTGTGTGGGAAATAACATACGAAATCCGATAAAAGAAATAATTAATCCTCCAGCTATACGTAATCCTGAGATAGATATACCAAAAGTATTCATTACCGATGTACCAGCATAAAAAGCTACTAACATTATAATAAATACATAAATTGAAGCCATTCTAGCTTGATAATTACGCTCTTCTAATGTCATATTTTTACATAATCCTAAAAATAAAGCTACAGTAGTTAAAGGATTAACCAAAGGTAGTAATATCATTAAACCAAAACCAATTGCTTTAATTAATTCAAACATATATTTTCCTAATTATATAATTAATTCATATCTAATTTTAATATAATACATCATTAATAATTATTATAAAGTAATTTTTTATTAAAATTAAATTAATAGTATTCTTAAAATAAAAATTTAAATTAAAATTAATAATATTTGTGAAAATTATAAATAATTTAAATTATTCTTTATACACTAGTAATTAGCCAATATAAAATACTAGATATTAATATAGAAATTGGTAATGTTAGTAACCAAGTAATTAGTATATTCTTAATTGTATTTAGTTGTATTCCTTTACCATCAACTAACATAACTCCCATAATAGCCGACGATACTATATGTGTAGTTGACACAGGCATCCCTGTATAACTAGCTACTCCTATAGATAGCGCTGCAGTAGTTTGAGTAACAAATCCATGTGCATATGTCATATTACTTTTTCCTATTCTTTCACCTATAGTAACAGATATTCTTTTCCAACCAACCATAGTACCTAATGATAAAGCAACAGCAATAGTAGTAATAACCCATTTAGGAGCATATTCTACGTTACTAAGTAAAATATTTTTTATATTCATTAATAGTTTTTTGTCATAATCATTTACACTGGATAATTTTGCTAATTTATTAATATTATTAATAATATTTATTAATGAGTTATGTAAATAAAATCTTTGATTATTATTTAATTGATTATAACTACTTAAATTGTTTAATAGATTATAAGTATGTTCTATGTACTCTAGTACTTTGGAACTACAATAAAATTTATTTTCTTTTCTAAAATAAAGAAAATTCTTTTTATTTTTACTATATAAATTACTGTTTAAGATACATTTATTGCTATAAAAATTTTTTAAATCTAAAATAGCATACTTAGTATGTAAAATATCAGAATTATTAGTATTCATATTTAAAATAAAATTAACTGGTGTAATACTAATTAATATTAACATAATTAAACCTATACCCTTTTGTCCATCATTAGCTCCATGGGAAAAACTAACTCCTGCAGATGATAAAACTAATATTAATTTTAACCATAATGGAGGTTTCTTTTCTGGTAAATATAAATTACTACTATTAGTAGGTACTGAATATATAATTTTATATTTTCCGTAATTAGAAACAAAAATTTTTAAAATTAAAATTAAACAAATAGACAATATAAAACCAATAAATGGAGAAATAACTAATGAAGTAAATATTTCTAATAATTTAGGTATGTTTAGTGCTTCTAATATGGAATGATGATTAATAATTGAATTAGTAATACTTACACCAATAATAGCTCCAATTAAAGTATGTGAACTAGAAGCAGGTAATCCAAAATACCAAGTACTAATATTCCATATAATTGCTGATAACAACATAGAAAATAACATAATTAATCCATGTGCAGAATTAATATTAGTTAATAATTCTATTGGTAATAAATGTACAATAGCATAAGCTACACTAAGTCCGCTAAATATTACACCATAGAAATTAAATAAACCAGACATAATAACTGCTATTTTTACTTTTAGTGCATTAGTATAAATAACTGTAGTTATTGCATTTGCTGTGTCATGAAAACCATTAATTATTTCATATATTAAAACAAGAATGAATGCAATAATGGATATCACATAAATCGGTAATTCGATACTATTAATTATATGAAACATATATAATCAAAATATTAAATATTACTACTAACTATTTATTAAATAACAAAATAACTATTAATTGGTAATATTAATAAAAATAAAAAAATTTAAATTATTTATTAATTAAAAACTAACTAATATCGTACTAAATAATATATTTAATATCAACTAATAATAAATTACAAAGTTATGATATATAGGTACTATGTGAATGATCAATATGAATTTTAACATAGTATGATTATTAATCTAAATTATTAAATACAATGTTTTAATTCATGGTACTATTGTAATATTTTTTAATTATATTCATGTTAATTATTTCTAATAATAAAAATTAATAATTTAATATTGTCGGAGATATTACAAAATGAGTAATGATAAACCAATTTATCGTATACAATTCATTAATAATGGTAAGAATTACCAACTTTTTGTTCGTGAATTACACCAAAGTTCAATTTTTGGATTTATAGAAATAAGTAAATTTGTCTTTAGTAAAAACAATAGTTTAGTTGTAGATCCTTCAGAAGAAAAACTAAAAACCGAATTCAGCGATGTTAATTTAAGTTACGTACCTATACAAGCTGTAATTCGTATTGATATAGTAACAGAAAATGGTAGTGCTCGTATATCTGAATTATCAGATAATGTTACCATATTTCCATACTTGTCAAAAAAATAAAGTAAAATTATTTAATCTAAAAATACTTTAGTTATTTTAATTATTTAATTGCTCTATAATATAATCTATAAGCTATATGTTTAGTTAATTTTTGCTTATATAATATCCATGTACTAGGTATATTTATATTTGTTAAAACTTTAGATTCTATATAGATTAAAGAAAAACTAGATAATATATTTCTTTTATTTATTATATCAATGGTTCTATTAATTAAATTACTTTTGAACGGAGGATCAATGAAAATTATATCAAATAATTTATTAGTATTATTTAACCATGTTAATGCATTAGTATAATTAATACTTGCTAGTTTTATAGATAAACTATTTCTATTATATAATAATTGCCTAAAAATAAAAAAGTTATTTTCTAATAAAGTTATATGATAAGCTTTTCGTGATATAGCTTCAAATGATAATATACCACTACCAGCGAAGCAATCTAAACAATTGGCATTAATTATTATTTTGTTTAACCAATTAAATAAAATTTGTCTACTAAAATTAGTGGTAGGCTTAATTAATGGATGATTAATAGTTTTAATTATTCTACCTTTTAAATATCCACCAGTAATAACTATTTTATTTTTTTTTATTTTCATATTTTTTTTATTAATACTATATGTTATGTTAAAATAACGTCATTTATTACTATTTTAACAATTCATTAATCATTTAATAATTATAATCCTGACATAGGTACTAATAAATATGACAAATATAAGTTTATTGAAAAAATTAAAATTTAGTTTAAGAAAAACTAAAGAAAAATTAATAAGCAATATTAAAGATATCTTTATTATTAAAGATAAAAAAGATGATGTATTAAAAAAACTTGAATATAATTTAATTAACTCTGATATAAACATTGATGTAGTAAAAAATATTATAAAAGGAATTAATAGATATAATCTTAACAAAAAAAATATATTTCCAATAGTGAAAGAACAAATGGTAAATTTATTAAAACCTATTAGTAAGCCAATAGTTTTTTCTAAATATAAACCATTTATAATTTTATTAGTTGGTATTAATGGAGTTGGAAAAACTACTACTGCCGGTAAAATATCATGGTTTTATAAAAAACAAAATAAAAAAATATTATTAGTAGCTGGTGATACTTTCAGATTAGCAGCTATAGAACAATTAAGAATTATAGGTAAAAATATATCTATACCAGTAATATCACAAAACATTGGATCTGATTCAGGATCATTAGTGTTTGACGCAATTAAATCAGCTCAAGCAAAACAAATTGATTTAGTTGTAATAGATACAGCTGGTAGATTACAAAATAAATTATTTTTAATGAATGAATTACAGAAAATTATTGCAATAATAAATAAATTAACTAATAATAACATTTTCGAAATAATTTTAGTAATAGATGCTAATACTGGTCGAAATGCTATTAATCAAGTCACTAATTTTCATAAGTATTTAAATATTAATGGAATAATATTAACTAAATTGGATAGCACTACTAAAGGTAGTATGATATTTAATATATCAAACATGTTTAATATACCATTAAGATTTATAAGTACTGGAGATTGTATTGACGATTTACAATTATTTGAACCTAATAGGTTTGTAAATGCTTTATTTGATTAATAAAATATTAATATATATTTATTATCTGTTAAATTAATTATTATTTAAATCAATAAAGTAAATGAATAAAAAAAATAAGTATTTAATTAACTCATCAGGTAGTATAGATAATTATATAAGAATTGCTAATTCTTATCCAATATTAACTGCAAAAGAGGAATATGAATTGGCTAAACAGTTTTATTTTGATAGAAATTTAGAAGCAGCTAAAAAACTAATATTATCACATTTAAGATTTATTATACATATAGCACGTAGTTACTCTGGTTATGGATTATTGCAATCTGATTTAATTCAAGAAGGTAATATAGGGTTAATGAAAGCAGTGTATAGGTTTAATCCAGAAATAGGAGTGAGATTAGTATCTTTCGCTATTCATTGGATTAAAGCAGAAATACATGAATATGTTTTAAGAAATTGGCGTATAGTTAAAGTAGCTACTACAAAAGCACAAAGAAAGTTATTTTTTAATTTACGTAGAACAAAACAACATATTAAATGGTTAAATAGGAATGAATTAAATATTATCGCTAAAAAATTAGGTGTATCCAAAAAAGATGTTATTGAAATGGAATCAAGAATGTCTATGAAAGATATGACTGTAGATTTTAATTCAGAAGATGATAATCAAAATAATCAAACATCATATTATCCAATATTTCATTTATGTGATAAATCATCAGATTTTACAGATACAATAGAAAAAAATAATTGGGATATTCATGCTTCTAATAAGTTAAATAAAGCATTAAATAGATTGGATAAAAGAAGTAGAGATATTATTTATGCTCGTTGGTTAGTAGATAACAATAACAGAACTACTTTAAAAGAACTTGCTAATAAATATGGTGTTTCTGCAGAACGAGTAAGACAATTAGAAAAAAACGCAATGCGTAAAATTCGTATAGAAATAGAATCGTAATAGAATAATTAAAATTTAAAATAAATTACTTATTAATGTTTATATGTTTTCCTTAAGAAATAAAAAATTAGAATTATTAATATTTTTAATAAAATTATGAATAGATATAATCTAATGAATAATATTATATAAATACATAGGATGTATAAAAATATTAATAAATTATGATAATGCAAATTGTTAGGAAAAAATACTAGATTAAATTACAGTATTAGTAATTTATTATATTAATTATCATTATTAATTAATAATAATAGTTAAATTATATTGATGGATATAAATTTTGATATGTTAAAAATTATATGAAGTTAAAAAACATTAATTTTTTAGAAAAAATAAATTATGTTTAAGGTATTATAAAAAAGATTTTTTAAAATTAGGTAATAGAATTATGATTCTATAATTTTCAAAATTAATAACTAATACCTTTCATAAAATTTATGATATTTATTAATGCAATATTATATTATTAATTGGTAAAATTATTACCAATAGTAAAGATCATTATAATTATTTAGTTAAATTTATTAAATCACATTCAAATTAAGGAAAACTAAAATCTATAATTACTAATATTAATTTTTAATAATGTTAATTATATAAATATTACTAGGAGCAATACATAAAAAGTATAAAATTTAATATTATTTACTAACACATCAATACAAAAATATTAAATAATTTAATCCATAAAAACTATTATTAATATTATTTAATTTTTTTTATTATATTATATTAATTATTATAGTATAAATTACCTAAATAAACTAAAAACTTTTAATAAAATAATAGTTTTTATTAAAAATAATTATTTTCACAAATTTAATTATAATAATCATAACTATTATTTATTTATTTTAATTTTAAATAAAATAGTAAATTATAAAAATAAATCTAAGTTAATATTATTTTTTTGTATAATTAAATATTAATATATTTTTTTAAAGTAACTAATTTGTTGAATATAATATAATTATTGTTAATAAAAATATTAAATAGTTATTATTAATTACTCATATAATGAGTTATTACAAATTATGTAAATTCATACTAAAAATGAGTTTTTATTCTTAAATTTTTTTATTAAAGTAATCTTTTTATTTTTTTAAAAGAGTAACATAGGTTTTTAGGTAAAAAGATTAAGATTAGTATTACAAAAATTATAACTAACTTGAATAAAATTTGGATAGAATATTATCCACTAAATATAGTATTTTATTAATTAATCTAATAAAGTAGTTATAATTAGTTATATAAAATTAATAATAAATATCAATATTAATATTTAATTTAATAATTTTTAATACAAATTAATAATATTAATTTTAATGCACAAGTATATATAGTATATCTAAAAAACAATAAAGAGATTATAATAAAAAATTATATATCTAAATATTAACTATTAAAATTAATATAAATCTTATATATGTAATAAATAAACTAATAATAACTATTGTTTTAAGTTTTAAAAGATTTAAATCAAAAGATATAATATTAGAATGTGAAAGAACTATATTAAATAAATTAAATCTACTAATAGAAATATTAAATAAAATAAAATTAAAAAATACTTTTAAAAGTAATAAAATATTACGTGTATCAAAAATATATTCTAATTTATATAAAAATTTTTATGATAATAAAACATATATGTTATATGCTAATAAATAACATAAAAAATTAAAAAAAAATATAGTATAATTATGAAACTATTAGCTGAGTGTGAAATATAAACATTTCTTAGACTAATATTCTTAATAATTTATCCCACGATAATAAATATTAAAATAATATATTAACTAATATTATATACCTAAATAAACTAAAATATACTAGTATAAATTATGAATATTAAAATTTTTTAAATAAAAAAGAATTAATATTATTTAGTAGAAAATATAATTATTTTTAATTTTAATTATCATAAAACAATACAGTTATATATTAATCATGAATAAGTGTTATTAAAAAAATAAATATTAACGATTTAAAATTTATTATTTATTATATTTATAAATTTTATTTTAAAATTATTATTATAAATATTTTTTTAGCAAAATTTTATTTAATTTATTTAAAATTACAGAAGTATTTAAATGAGTTAAAAATAGAATAAACTTTATTATTTAATAATCTAAGATAATATAGTATTCTATTATCATTTAATTTTTTATATTCATGAATAAAATTATATTAAAATTAAATTTAAGTAAAAATTACTTAATATAGGTAATTTAATAGTTTTTTGTAATCAATAATTCTATTAAATAATTTTATAATCTAATAAAAGAAATACCTAAATTTTACTAAATATTTAATTTTACCTAAAAAGATTATAAAATTAACTCCATATTAGAAATTAGTTAAAAAATTAAAATATTAATTTAAATGACATTTATATTACATATTATTAGTTTAATAATATTAAATTATTAGTCACTTGAAATATTAATATAATAAAAGGATTAAATAATAGATAAAATTTAAGAATTTATAAATAATAAGTAGTTGATAAAAAATAGAATTGTAATAAGTTATATTTATTAAAGAGATAAAGTATTAGATTTTAAAAGATGATAACAATTAAATAATAATAAAAGTTCTTGTATCTGTAGTAATAAGAATTAATTTAATCATTAATATATTAATATTAACTTTATTACTAAATATATTATCAGAATATCCTTTATTGGTTTATTAAAAAAGACAGAAAATAGAATTAGTAAAATACATATCTTATATTCATAATTACCTAATAATGAAGAAATAATTTTAGAAAAATATTTAAAATCTGATTAAATAAATATATAAGACTATTCATAATAATTATATAAAACATTATGTAAAAAAGATAATTTTTTAATATTAACTGTTATATATATAATTAAGAAAACAATATTATTTATCATTCTATTTATACTAATATACTTCTAGATAAATCATTAAAAAATCAGCAGAATTTTAAATGAAATATCTATTCTAATAACTTAAGATAATTTTCAAAAAATGAAAGATTTTTTTTGTTTATTATTTGTTAGATATTCTTACAAATTATAGATAATTTACATAAAAAATAATATATTAGACATATTAAAATAATTACAATTGGTATTTAGTTATTTTTAAAATAATTTATGTATAATAAGTATATTATTATATGTAATAATATAAATATTAATAAATAAAATAATGTAGTATAAATAATAAATACACACTAATCTAATAAGAAATATAGTAATATTAAATAATTCATTAATAGATTACTTAGATCTTACTACTTAAAGGATTAATATTAATTCTAAAGTAAGTGTTGACACTATTAATAAACAATATAAGAAGGTAAATTGTAAATAAAGTAAATTAATTAGTATGATAAAGAAGTAAAAGAAAAAATTAATCAAATATGAAAAATTAAATATAAAAAAAATAATAAAAGTTAAACTATAATATGTCTATTATACAATGTACATTGTATTCACTAAAAAAGCTTACTAAGTATGTTTATCAAATACGTCTAAAATCAATACATAATATTAATTTTATAGCAGGACAATATTTATTCTTATTAATAGATAATAATAAATATCCATTTTCTTTAGCATCATCACCATTAAATAAGAATTTTATAGAACTACATATTGGATCATCGATATTTAATGAGAAAGTAGTTAATATAGTTAGTTATATATCTTATAAAAAAACTATACTAATAGATATACCTCATGGTAATGCTTGGTTAAGGACTAACAATAATTACCCAATTATGTTAATAGTTGGAGGAACTGGTTTTTCTTATGCCCAATCTATATTATTTACTATTTTTGAAAAACAACCTAATAAACATATTATACTTTACTGGGGGGTAAAAAATGTTTATGATTTTTATAATTTAAACAAATTAAAATTAATTAATAATAAACTAAATAATATTTATATTAAATTAATAGTAGAAAATCATAACAACATATGGAAAGATAAAACAGGAACAGTATTAGATTTATTAAAACAAAATAAAATTAATATAAAAAAATATAATTTATATATAGCTGGTCCATATAATATGATTCATAATATAATAAAATTTTTTAATATAAATAAAAATATTGCCCCACTAAATATTTTTAGTGATATGATTATTAAATAATATAAATCTTAATTATTATTTATAATAAATCAACTTGACATAATAAAAAAACAGTGTACGCTTTTTTACTTAATTAAGTATGTTCTTTAACAATAAATTGTGTAGGCACTCAAGGTCAATAATGTAGTATTTAGATAATGATACTAAAATATATAAATAATTAATTATTTATTATTTTGTATTATTATTTTGAAGTAATTGAAGAGTTTGATCATGGCTCAGATTGAACGCTGGCGGCAAGCCTAACACATGCAAGTTGAGCGGCAACAGAAAAGTTACATTTGTAATTTTTGCTGGCGAGCAGCGAACGGGTGAGTAATATCTGGGAATCTACCTAATGGAGGGGGATAACTATTGGAAACGATAGCTAATACCGCGTAATATCTATTGATCAAAGATGGGGACTTATATTTATTAATCTTAATTAATAAACATAAACCTTTCGCCATTAGATGAGCCCAGACGAGATTAGCTAGTAGGTAAGGTAATGGCTTACCTAGGCTACGATCTCTAGCTGGTCTGAGAGGACGATCAGCCACACTGGAACTGAGATACGGTCCAGACTCCTACGGGAGGCAGCAGTGGGGAATATTGCACAATGGGGGTAACCCTGATGCAGCTATGCCGCGTGTGTGAAGAAGGCCTTAGGGTTGTAAAGCACTTTCAGTAAGGAAGAAGATTATAATACTAATAATATTATAATTTGACGTTACTTACAAAAGAAGCACCGGCTAACTCCGTGCCAGCAGCCGCGGTAATACGGAGGGTGCAAGTGTTAATCGGAATTATTGGGCGTAAAGAGTACGTAGACGGTTTATTAAGTTAGATGTGAAATACCTAAGCTTAACTTAGGAACGGCATTTAAAACTAATAAGCTAGAGTTTCATAGAGGGGGGTAGAATTCCAGGTGTAGCGGTGAAATGCGTAGATATCTGGAGGAATACCAGTGGCGAAGGCGACCCCCTGGATGATAACTGACGTTCAGGTACGAAAGCGTGGGGAGCAAACAGGATTAGATACCCTGGTAGTCCATGCCGTAAACTATGTCAATTTGAAGGTTGAATGTTTTTTATTATTTAACTTTCGTAGCTAACGCGTTAAATTGACCGCCTGGGGAGTACGACCGCAAGGTTAAAACTCAAATGAATTGACGGGGGCCCGCACAAGCGGTGGAGCATGTGGTTTAATTCGATGCAACGCGAAAAACCTTACCTACTTTTGACATCCAAAGAATTTAACAGAGATGTTTTAGTGCCTTCGGGAACTTTGAGACAGGTGCTGCATGGCTGTCGTCAGCTCGTGTTGTGAAATGTTGGGTTAAGTCCCGCAACGAGCGCAACCCTTATTCTTTGTTGCCAACGAATTAAGACGGGAACTCAAAGAAAACTGCTAGTGATAAACTAGAGGAAGGTGAGGATGACGTCAAGTCATCATGGCCTTTATAAGTAGGGCTACACACGTGCTACAATGGTGTATACAAAGAGAAGCAAACTTGTAAAAGTTAGCGAATCTCATAAAGTACATCTCAGTCCGGATTGAAGTCTGCAACTCGACTTCATGAAGTCGGAATCGCTAGTAATCGTGGATCAGAATGCCACGGTGAATACGTTCCCGGGCCTTGTACACACCGCCCGTCACACCATGGAAGTGAGTGGCAAAAGAAGTAAGTAGTTTAACCTGTAAATAGGAGGGCTCTTACCACTTTGTGATTCATAACTGGGGTGAAGTCGTAACAAGGTAACCGTAGGGGAACCTGCGGTTGGATTACCTCCTTACTTATTAAGTAGTAATAAGTAATAAGTATACTTTGAGTGTTTACACAAATTATT